>JAYZHP010000115.1:0-28577 GCA_036166415.1 Fidelibacterota bacterium
CTACCATTGCGATTGAAGTCTACTCCAGCTACGGGCTTATTAACAAAACCAGCGCCATGGTTACCTGTATTGTAAACGACTACATCCCAAGATGAAGGACCACCTAAAACAGATGCGCCTTCTTTTAGGGTGACTTTGGTTAGCTCAGAACCTGTAGAACCTCCAGCAAATAAAGTAGGTACGCCATAAGGGCTCATGTTGAAGTAACCTGCACCATGGTCCTTAACGCTCTGAACAGCAGCTACACCAAATTGAGGACCCATCGCAACAACTGCTGCTTCATCAGCACTCATCGTTAAGGCATCGCCATCTGTATCCGCATAGACATACAGTTTCTTACTATAATAAGCTGCAGAGTAGATCTCATCTTTTCCATCACCATCCATATCGATAGCAGCTGGGTTAAATGTAAAATCATCTCTTGAAGCAAACTTATGGAATGATGTGGTATCAGATACGGCATAAGTGTCTGCACCAGTAGCTTCTATAAAGAATAATGCATGATTATTCCATGAGAAGCAAGCAGCCTCTAATTTGCCATCGCCATCTGTATCAGCAATCACAACACTTTGAGGGCTTCCGCCGCCAAACTGATTTTCTCTTACATTGTCCTTATTACCATCGCGCGTTGCAACAGCATATTCTTCTACTAAAGTTGGTGGCAGTGCGCCTCCGATATCTCCCTTGACTCCAACGATATAGAAACGATCCTCAGAATATGGGTTTGATTTATCAGCAGCGCCAGTACTTGCACCATTCATGGAATAGACAACCTCATCAAGGCCATCACCATCAATATCGCCTACAGTAAAGGACTCTGTTCTACCCCAACCCATACTATCATCAGAAATAGCATGTAAATTCACATGCCATACTTCTGAAAATCCATTATCAGTCCCATCAGCTTCGTAGACATAAAGACCGGCATTAGGGTCGTTAGGTTGGTCAACACCTTTAAAGAAGATAACCTCTTGTTTTCCATCGCCATCAAGATCGCCAGTATTCACATGACGAGTTCCTGTGCTGTATTTTGCTATTTTACTAGGAAGGACGCTGAGATTCATATCATCCCAGTAAACACTTCCACCATCATAGGCAGCGGATTGGCTATGAACGATGACGGCTTGCACCTTAGCTGCACCTTCAGGAGCAATAGCAGAAGTTCTCAAGAAGTGCCATTTGTTTGGAGCGGAAGCTGCACTAAGCGTATCAGAAGTACCACCTGCAAGCTCACCCCAATTCGCATCAAAAAATTTGATTTGTAGCCAAGCCTGAGATTTGTCCTTCAATGAGTCTGGAGAAAAGGTATTTCCATACCCACCAAACGCATAGTTCATTCCAGCTTTAGTATCGCCTTCATAATAACTTGGGGTAGTGTTATCAGCGCCATTATTCTGACCCCAAGTTTTTAGCATATATGAACCATTTAGAGCGGTCACGGTATCTGTGCCTGCTGTTCCACTATAGATATCATTTCCAGTTTTTTCAATTGATCGATTGGTTAGATCCGTTGGCCAAATATTCCAGCCTGTCAAGGAATCTTCAAAGCCGCCATTGGCTAATACATTACCTGGAGTGAAAGGTTTCGTCTCATCAAAAATTTGAACTAAAGTATCGGTTCCAACATATTCAAATCCATACACACCGCTACCGGCAAGACCGTTCTTATTGTCAGTAAAATAGTGTGTTGTCCAGACTTCTTGCTTACCATCACCATCTACATCTGTACCTGCAGCAACGCCTCTAGTATGTCCACTTCCAGACCATAAATTTTTGCTAGATACTACGGCAAGCTCAGTGAAATGATTGGTTGTAAAATATGTATCATCCCAGTAAACACTTCCACCATCATTGGCGGCTGACTGACCATGAACGATGACGGCTTGCACTTTAACAGCGCCTTCAGGGGCTGTTGCATTCGTATATAAGTAATGCCAATCACCAACGCTAGATGCATCGCTCATCGTATCGGATGTGCCTCCAGCTAGTTCACCCCAGCTAGCATTAAAGAACTTAATCTGTAACCATGCTTTGGATTTACCTTTTAAAGAATCTGGGGAAAATGTTTTACCATAGGCAGAAAAATTATATACCTTTCCAGCTTCGGTATCACCTTCGTAATAACTTGGGGTTGTATTGTCTGCACTAGTATTCTGTCCCCAGGTTTTTAGCATATATGATCCGGATCTAGCGGTCACAGTATCTGTGCCTGCTACACCGCTATAAATATCATTTCCAGTTTTTTCAACTGATCTATTGGTTAGATCCGTTGGCCAAATATTCCAGCCTGTAAAATCACCTGATTCGAAGCCGGAATTGGATAGAATGTTTTGTGAAAAAAGAAATGTTCCTAGCGATAGAAACATCAAACCTTTAACAATTTTATTCATACCTCTCTCCTTTATTTAAATTAAATACTATAGTTTTATGTGATATAAAGTTTGGATGATTCTAAACATAAACCATTAGTAAACACAATCAAAAATTGATTAATAAAAAATTAAATTAAAATAATCTATAAATCTTATTATTTTCTTACCAAGCTATTTTAAAACAAAGAGTGGCTTTTATCAAAAATGGGAACTAGATATTAATAAATTTTTCACTTTTATTTATTGTGCGATTAGCACAATGATTCTTTGCGGATCGATCTTTGCTGCAAATACTGGAAAAATTTCTGGTATCATTACCGATGCAAAAACAGGAAATCCGCTTCCAGGCGTCAATGTGTTTCTCGAGGGGACACCTTATGGCGCAGCTTCGGATGAGCTTGGTGAGTACGTCATTTTAAATATTCCCCCAGGTAACTATACAATAAAGGCTAGCTATATTGGCTATGCATCGTATAAAGTGACCAATATTCGTGTAAGCCTTGATCGAACAACCAATCAAAATTTTACACTGAAAGAGGCGGTAATCGAAGGTGAGGAGGTTGTTGTGTTGGCGGATAGGCCCCTTGTATATAAGGATCTAACTGCTTCGCAAAAAATCACAACTTCCGATGAAATAAAAATAATGCCCGTTGAGACCTTCCTTGGTGTCTTGACCACACAGGCAGGGGTTAATCAAGGTGCCGGTGGTGAGCTACACATTCGTGGTGGTAGATCTAATGAGGTAGGGTACTATATTGATGGGGTCTCAGTGGCAAACCCCTTTTTTACGAATGGGCTTGCTGTAAGCATATCTAATAAAGCGCTGGAAGAGATGAAAGTGGTTTCTGGTGCATTCAATGCTGAATATGGTAATGCCATGAGTGGAATTGTGAACTTGCAAGTTAAAGATGGCGGAAAAAATTATCATGGAAGCCTATCTTATCAATCGGGTGATCATCAATCAAACGATACAGAACTTTTTACAAATATTGATCAATTTAGTCTGTTTACCAATAAAGTATTAGAGGGCACAATTAATGGTCCGATGCCATTTATGAAAAATAAAGAGCAGTTTACATTTAATTTAAGTGGTCGGTATAGTAATAGTGAGGGCTATTATTACGGAATAAGAGAACATACCGTAGGGGACTCCGCTGATTTTCGAAATGATGATGATTGGTATATTGAAATGAATGGAGATAGCAGCTTCGTACCCATGTCGCCAAGCAATAATCTTAACCTAATGGGTAAATTTACCTACCGGGTAAGCCCTTTATTAAAAATATCGCTTCAGCTTTTGCACTCAGGTGGTAAATCAAAATCATATTCGCATGTATTTAAATATAATCCTGATGGAACTTCTACATCGCAATCGGCAAACAATAACTACTCGATAAAAGTAAACCATGCGCTTGGCGCTAGAAACTTTTACGAAGCTAATTTATCATTATCAAATACCAACTACATGGGATATCAATTCAAACCTATAGATCTCAGTTCTGCCGAGCACGAGAACGATGCGGGGCGCTTTGGATCTGGACAATATGTCCTATTTAACCAGTTCGAAGATTCATCAAAGTATTGGATATTGAACGGCTCTGATTATGCCCCTACCTCCAGGATTAAAGGATCCCCTGCATCGTCAACTTTTTTATTCGGTGGTTCTAATCGTGGCCATTCCTATCGTCAATCTAAATCCTTATCATTTAAATTTGACTTTACAAGTCAAATCAATAACCGCCATGAATTAAAAACAGGAATAAACTTTCGAACAGATAATCTAGATGAACGCAATTTTACAGTTCTATATGATAATCAAGAGTATCGTGTACCTACAATCCTGCCTGAAAATGACTCTCCATCGCATAGCTATTATAATAATACCGCAACATTTTTCTCTGGCTACCTTCAAGATAAAATCGAGTATGATAATTTTATTACCAATGTTGGTATCCGTTATGACCAGTTTAATCCAGATGAGAATTATATATCTGACTTTTTAAATCCAGAGGGAGAAAAAAAGAAGGCAGAGAAAAAAGTCATGATTTCTCCGCGCGCAGGTGTTGCATTTCCAATTACAGATCAGGGTATTTTGCATTTCTCATATGGACATTTTTATCAAATGCCTACCTTGAGAAGGCTCTACAAGAAAAGTATTTTTGGTGCAGGGCTTGCGCCAACCATTGGATATGCTGATTTGAAGCCTGAAAAAACGGTACTGTATGAGTTTGGTCTGCAGCAGCAGATTGGTCAGATCACCGCAATTGAAATGAGTGCGTTCTATAAAGATATCAGGGATCTTCTTGCGGTGCAGTCCATTAGATATGAATCAGAAAAATATGGACCATCGAATTATGCCATTTATATGAATAAAGACTATGGAAATGTAAAAGGGTATACGTTTAGCCTAACAAAAAGATATGATCCCGTATCACGAACCTCTGCTTTTGTTGATTATACCTATCAGGTCACGGAAGGTAATAGTGTCAATTCAGGATCATTTTACTATAATGCATTATCGGGTGAACAAGAAGAAAAGCGTATCGTTCCTCTCGCTTGGGATCAGCGTCATATATTTAATACGAACTTTTCTGTAGGTGATCCAAGAAATTGGAATCTAGGAATTATTAGTAAATTATCCAGTGGTTGGCCCTATACGCCGAATATTCCGGATGCTAATTATGTACCACAACCCAATAGCGGTAGAAAACCCTGGCAATGGCGCGTGGATATGAGAATTCATAAGAATATCAAAATTAGAAACCTTAATTATATTTTATATATGAAAGTTTATAACCTTTTGGATCGGAGAAATGAACGCTATGTATTTGATGATACAGGTCGCGCAGGTTATACTTATGTTTTCCAATCAACACAAGAAACTCAGGGCTTTAAAAACCACTATGGAGAGGCTGGGGTACATGAATGGTCAGAATATCAAGTAAGACCTCATTATTACACAGCGCCCCGTTCAATAAATATTGGTTTTTCGGTGGATTTCTAATGTACAGTTTTCGAGTTATTAAAATAATTGGATTGGTGTCCCTGCTGCTTTCATTCAGTATTGCCCAATCAGAAAAAGCTAGACGATTTTCGAAAGAATGGAAAAAACAAGGACCTGACAAATCATGGAACTCGATCGAGCATGAGTATTTTTACAAATGGCGAAATCAAATTAGAGAAAAAAGAGCTATTTCAAATAATCAACTATTAAGACGTCAAAAAGCAATTTTAAATGGGAACAAGATCACAACAGAAATTTGGAACTACGGTTCCATTTCAAGTCCTGGTAATAGGGTTACAGATATTGTTTGGGAAGGATTAGGGTATGGGTACGAGTTTGGTCCATTTATTGGTGCAGAGGTAGAAGTCCCTGCTCAGAGCCATCAAGATGCATTCATTAAAACCGATAGTCTTGGAAATCCAATCTTAGATAGCGATGGAAATCCCATCTGGGCAGCTAGAGTAATCAGCGACGGATTAGTTTCTTTGGGTGGTGAAATCTCACCTGATGGAAAAACATTTTATGGATGGGAACCATTGGCCTATAATAAACAAGGGGTTCCCTATGGCGATCCAAATAGCGCTCGCATACCTACATCAAATGATGTAGATCGCGATCGAGATGGTAAGCCTGATAGTTGGCCTGAAGGATGGTATAACCCTAACTTAAAAAGATATGTATGGCCTGGTGCGCTAAGACAAGGATCTTCAAATTCAGATCTGGAATCATTTTTTGTCGTTGATGATCGCTCTAATAGAGAATTTAAATATTACCCTTTCCCAGATGATTCAACACGAATGGGTCTTGGCATAGAAATTGAATGCCGATATTACCAGTGGTCTAACCCGCTTGCAGAAGATGTGATTTTTATGATCTACAAGGTCACAAATAAAAGTGAGAAAGATTTGAATGAAGTGGTATTTGGTATGTGGGGTGATCCACATATTGGAGGACCTTCAAACTGGCAAGATGATCTATCTTACTTTGATAGAGATTTAAATATGGTCTATGCTTGGGATGAAGATGGCAAATCAGATGTAGCTGGCAGAAAGCCTGGATATTTTGGGTATATTTTTCTTGAAAGCCCTGGTGACCCCTACGATAATAAAGATAATGATGGAGATGGAATGGTGGATGAAAGCAGAAATAATGGTATAGATGATGATGGTGATTGGGATCCTAATAAACATGATGTAGGTGTTGATGGATTACCAAATACTGGGGACTTCGGCGAAAATGATGGATCACCTACGGCCGGCGATCCGTTTGATATTAGACAGCCGGGTGAGCCTAATTTTGAATGGACCGATTTAGATGAGTCCGATATGATAGGGCTAACCAGTTTTGCAGCGCCAGACTTTGGAGGAAATAATCGTATTTCAAAGGATGATTTTATCTATACAACCTATATGAACCCTGGTCAATTCGATGCATTAAATTCTGATATAGCTGGCGATAATATATTCCTATACGGTTCTGGAAGATTTACCCTTAAAGCAGGTGAAGCAAGGCGTTTCTCAATCGCATTATTAGTTGGCGATAGCTATGATGATCTTACTCTGAATGCAGAAACTGCAAGACAAATCTATGAAACAAATTATCAATTTGCCAAACCTCCAACGAAACCTAATCTTACGGTAGTGCCAGGCGATGAGAAAGTAACTTTATTTTGGGATGATATTGCCGAATCATCATACGACCCAATTTCAGAAGAATATGATTTTGAAGGTTATGCAATATATCGTAGCACTGATCCAAGCTTCTTGGATCAACAAAATATAACCGATATCAATGGATCTCGTTTCTTATTTGAGCCTTTAACTACAGCAACCGGTGGGTGGGCAAAATGGGATCTCATCAATGAATATCAAGGTCCAAGCGATATCCCATACACGGGTAGGGGGGTAGCCTATAATCTGGGTAATAATACTGGGCTGGTACACTCTTTTATTGATTCCAATAATGTAATGAATGGGCAAAGGTACTATTATGCAATTGCTTCTTATGACCATGGCACAAAAATAATGAATATTGGTCCAAGCGAATCATCGAAAACTATTACTTTAAATCCAGAAACAAATGAAATATTCCTAGATGTAAATACTGCAAGTGTTATACCGCGTGCGCCTGCTGCGGGATATACTAGTGGAAGCTGGGACATGATAGATTCAGTATCATACATTAGTCATATAGCTGGGTCCGGTACCGGTAAATTTAATTTAGAACTTCTTGACCCAAGAGCACTCGAAGATACCAATACTTTTCAAATTACATTCAACACTTCTCCCACTAGATATTCGATTGAAGATCTAAGACCAGTTATTGAAAACAGAATAATTAAAAAAGATATTTATGTCACCCTATTAAACAATCGATTAAATCCAGATAGATTTGAAATGAAATTAAATGGCGAAGTTATGACAGTAGGCAGCGACTACTCACTGTTTGCTGAGTCTGGTCAAATTGTCGTGCCTTCAACCTTTTCATCGCGCATCAATGATGGAGATCAAGTTGAGATTTCCTATACTTACTACCCACTTTGGGAAAGTAAACTTTTAAATCTTGAAGAATCCAATCCTGTCGTTGATGGATTAAAGCTGTACGCTAAAGATGATCCGCTTCGATTAAATGAAGATAATACCAAATGGCAGATTGGAAGTAATGCTAACTATAAAATCAATGTAAAGCCTTATAATAGTGATCCGGATAATTTGAGACCTTCTGATTATGAAATAAGATGGTTTGATGCAATCGCTGACACAAGTGCAATTGGTGGCGCAACTGCACCCTTTCAGATCTGGGATGTAACACCTGGTCGCTTACCATTTAAAAAGGATTTTGCCGTTCTTGATTACAAAATCAGAAACCAAACCTGGGACATTGAAGAAGAAGTTGTAATACTAGAGCCCGGCGAAGGGCTAAATATATCTTGGCAAATCACTATTTTGCCTGCGGATAATGCTACAACTGTAGAACACAAGTCAGGAGATATTTTCTACATTGCCACTGATAGGCCTTTTGATCAAAATGATATTTATCAATATAAAACCATTGCATCCAAAGTAGATGAAGCAAAAGCAAAAAATGAACTTGAAGAGATTCGTGTTGTTCCAAATCCTTATGTCGTAACCAATGTGCTAGAACCGCTAGATCGACAAAACCCTCGAGACCGTGGACCAAGACGAATTTATTTTGATAGATTGCCAGCTACCTGTAAAATAAAAATTTATACTTTAACAGGGGAGCTTGTTAAAGAAATTAACCATGAATCCGCATTTGATAATGGGCAAGAATTTTGGGATCTAACCACTAAAGATAATTTTCCAATTGCTTATGGTGTATATGTTTATCATATAGATGCTGGTAAGATTGGTGAAAAAATAGGAAGGCTTGCAATTATAAAATGAGGCGCTATCTACATATTATATTCTTCATAGGTATTGCCTTTGCTCAATTAGATAACACTGAGACTATATCAAAAACAGGTACTACTTCTGCCCAATTTCTTAAAATTGGTGCTGATGCAAGAGGGTCATCCATGGGAAATGCCTTTACTGCAATGTCAGGAGGAATTTCTTCAATGTACTGGAATCCCGCTGGAATGACATCAATAAGAAAAATGGAAGCGGTTTTTCTTAATTCAGATTGGATAGCAGGTATAACATATAATTATGCTGCTTTCGGCTTGAGCCTAGGACAAAATGGCGTTATTGGATTTAGCATGACGAGCCTTTCGACCCCTGAAGACCTAGTAAGAACTGTTGAAAAGCCAAACGGAACTGGTGAATATTTTGATGCTAATGACCTAGCAATTAATATTAGCTACGCTAGGCGCTTAACAAACAAATTTTCCATGGGCGCAAATATAAAATACATTAGCCAAAGCATCTGGCATGCAAATGCAAATAGTGTCGCTGCAGACTTAGGAGCCCTATTCATTACTCCATTTAACAATATTAGACTAGGTGCTAGTTTGTCAAACTACGGTTCAGATATGCAAATGTATGGAAGAAATCAAAAGTTTAGCGTTGATCCAGACCCTATAAATGAAGGTAACGTCGAATTTGTTAATGCTATGTATGAAACTGACAAATTCCCATTACCATTAATATTTCGCGTTGGTTTATCTGGTGAAATAATAAACACCATTAATAATAGGCTCTCGTTTGCCGTAGATGCGCTGCACCCAAATGATAATCTGGAATGGGTCAATGCAGGTTTAGAATATGCATCAATGGATATGTTTTTTCTCAGAGCTGGTATGAGCACTTTATTTAGAAACGATACAGAGGAAGGCTTAACCCTTGGCTCCGGTCTTCATTATAAGATAGCTGGTTCATCTACGCAGATAAAACTGGATTATGCTTACTCTACATTTGGAAGGCTAAAAAATGTACAACGATTATCAATCGGCGTTCATTTCTAAATCATAATTAACTATGATTTACTTTCCATATCAAGAAAGTAAATTGGCATAGCAAGCGACAATCCCACACCAAGCATCATAATAAAATATTTTAATGGATTAGGTCCCTTGCCACTTTGATACCTATAGATGATATAAGTAGAGAATGTAATTGCAGACACACCTAAGTCTGCAGCCATCATTCGTACTGCGTTATTATCAAACCAGGCAGAAAAAAATTCACTAATAGAATATTGATCAATAACTATAGAAGAAACCATTGCCCAATAAGGCAGCGCTACCCCAAGGATTGCTAATACGATGAATGCCTTTTTCATTATTTATCCTTTATTTTAATAATATTATTTTTTGATAATCAGAGCTGAACTGGGAATTAAATGATATGATATATACTCCACCAGAAACGGGCATATTATTTTCATTTAATCCATTCCATCGTATGCGATATGTTCCAGGGTCATAACTATTGTAATTGAATGATTTAACTTTTTGACCTAATATATTTGAAATTGTAATAGTTACCTTTCCACGAACATGTATATCAAATGGTATTACAATTGCATTATTAAACGGATTTGGATATGCTGGATGAAGTTTCGATGAAACAGGTACCGAGTTTTCTTCATCAATATTCAAATCAGCTTCAAAAACTGCTTCTAGTTTTGATATATCGCTAACATCGACAATCATTGAAGAAAGTGAATCTTTAATGCCGCGCCACTCCTTAAACTTAAACCCAGATTTTGGTTGGGCTGAGATAGATACTGGAACACTTGGGAAATAATCGCCTGACCACTGACTTTGATCAATATTTATTGAATTTATTTTTACTGCACCTACGCCAGGAGGGTCTACTGATACATTGATTGTTTCATGCCTGGGAAGATTGAATGTGCTTTTGATATGCCTCTTTATATAGAACTCTCTTAAATCGCTAAATGTTTTAATGCGAGCTATTTCTGCCTCCCAATTAATATTCTGATTCCAGCGCTGGTGATGCTGCGTGATATATTTTGTTATTCCATTTTTAATTTTGACAAGTTGGTTATTTAGATTTTCCGGTAAAAATATTGAATTTAAATAATCACAATAGGTATTAATGAATTGATGTTTAAAGGAATTATTTTCCATTAATTTTCTAAATAAAAATGTGCTCCATGGGGGATTTGGCCATCCTGGGCCATTAGCCTCTAACGCAAAATCAATAGTATTGAATTTATGATGATCAGACATCCATTTTGGAAAGGCAAAACCAAAATCTGTATCATATAATATCCAACTCCACTTGCCTCCTTCGCGATTATCTCTCCATAGCTTCACATTATTTCCAGGCCAGTCTCGATTATCGATAAATGTCTGAACAACGTGATATTTTATGTACCCTTCAATATCCATCCAATCATTAATAGTGGCATATATACTGGGATTGCTTACATCATTGGATGAAACATATTGGATGAGGTTTAAAAAGTCATTTTTTGAACCATGGATAGTCTCTAGGTTATCTTCAAATCCCCCATTATATGCAAGTAGGTCAATATGATTTGCTGGAACATCATGATGAGATGAAATAAAGTGTTCACTAATTTTTTCGCGCATATTATAAATCCCCCAATACTCTCCATTGATATAACCAATTACGGGCCTATATTGCTGATAATCAATACCAATATCTTCAATAATTTTTACAACATATCCATCGCGAAGCATGGTTTGATCCCAATCATTGCCTGAATTTCTGAGTACAAAAGATTCATAATTTTCTATGTCACTTTTTGGAAATAATTGAACCTCAAAATTACTGGTACCGTATTTCTTTCTAGCAAACACTGAAAATGATTTTTGGGGATTTCCCCTGCTCCACCCACCAAAAATCTTAATACCACCATTCGCACGATAGGTTTGAGCATTTACATCCAAAATTTCAAACTGAGCAGGGCGTTCCCAATCCTCCCAGAAATTTGCTCCAAAATGCGGAAAGTCTTGCGCAGCTCCTGGGCCCTTAACATACATACCTGAATTTGGATCAAAGAGATCAGATGGGCTTGCGTTGAGTATCATAACCGGTATATCAGGTTGCTGGCCAAATAAGTATGTTTGCGATTCAACCTTTGATGGCATCCATCCATCTAAATATGATCTAGAGCGCACCGGGGTATTAGAAGTAATATTGATTGGCGCTGTATACAAAGTAGATTTTTCTGTAGGCTCAGACCCATCAAATGTATAATATATTTTTGCCTCTGCATTAGGAGCGCTTAATAATATGGCTTGGCTATTTGCATAGAATCCTGATGGGCTAGAAAAAATTGGAGGATCTAGAAAACCATCGTATCCTGTGCTAGGGTTAGGTTTTCCGGGTGTAGTTGCATCAAACAGTTTCCATTCGCTTCCTTGTGAAACCCTTCCTTTGGACTTATCAGTAGGAATAAAGCCTGTAAATAATGAATCAATAATTACAGCACTTGGATCAGATAATAAAAGATATTCTCCATTGGACTTTAATTTGAAATTTGAATGCAAATAGGTAGCAGGAAGATTAATCCTAGAATCAGGTATTCTAGGATTTTCAATATTAGTAGTATATCCAATAGTTAAAAATGGAATACAAGAAAGGTCGGAAGATGTATTTGAATAATTATGCACTTGAATTGCCAATACATTCTCCCCGCTTTGTAGTGGAAATTGATCATGATCAATCACAATTTTTTCAGGAAATCCTCCTGTGTATATCTCTGCCTCATGCAAATTTGTTGCGGTTTGGTCAAAGCTTATTTGAGAGTTTTCAGCACCCAAATTCTTTCTTGAAAATTCTTTGCCGTTTAGATAAGCAATATATCCATCATCATAATCCAAATGAAAAAGGATCATTCCTACATCGTTTGGATTTTCTATAGTAAACGTTTTTCTTACAAAAACAGATACAGTTTGCGAAATGGTAGTATTGTCATCATTATCGCCGTATCCAATTCCACTGGGCCCTTCCATCCAACCTGCTGGGTTATAATTAATTGAGTTCCAATTTGTTGGAGGTGCATTATTTTGTGACCAGTAATACCATTTGTCTCCTACTGTAATTTCAGCATGCCATGATTTGACTAAATTCTTTTTATCTTCATTGGACGCTAATACTAAGAGATAATCATTAGGCTGAATGGAAATATCAGGAAATTTCCACTTCAATTTTTCTGATAAGTCATCACTAAGCCCATATCCATCTAGATTAACTGGTGATCTACCAAAATTATAAATTTCTATCCAGTCAGGTGTATCCCCATCCTCATCATAAAAACTTGAACTGTTACTAGAAACAATTTCATTAATCTGTAATGACTGGCCAAATAATAAAGAGCTAATGAAGATAATTATAAAGATTTTCATTCGATCAATTAACTCTATCTAATCAATGTAAATTTTTCTTTGATCGTTTTTTCTCCATCATCAATTGTTACAAAATAAATCCCATTGGATATCACTTTTCCATTGATATCCTTAACATTCCAGCTATAATTATTTTCACCAACTTTAGGTGTTGATTTTTTCCACCATATTAACTGACCATTGATATTGTATATTTTGATACTTGCAGGATTATTAGTAAGCGATTCAAATTCAATGTTAAGGTAATCTTTAATTGGATTTGGATATAGTTTATGACTAAAAATTCTTAAACCTTGGTTGGCTTCCTTGGATTGTATTTTCAATAATTTTAGATTGGCTCCATTTCTACTAACCAAAACCATTAATGAATGCTGACCCTTAGTAAGGCTGGCTTCACCAATTAATGTTTCTGTCCAAATTTGATCGCCGCCCGTATTTGGAAGATCAATAGGCTCAATAATTTTATTACCATTTAAAAAAATTACAATTGAAGCGCTATTGTTTTCTGAAGCAGACTTAGCATGGAAAAGATATGGTCCTTCCTTAATTACATTTACAGTATAATTCATATACTCACCGGTCTCGGTCCAGCCAATATTATAAGGAACGATCGTGGTGTCTGTTGATCGTTCAATATCAACACCATCATTTCGATAAGACCATCCTGAATTACCTCCTTTGGTTTGACTTCCTACTCCAGTTCGCATATAATCTACATCCATATAAGAAATACCTAGTGCGCCTAAATCGTAATCAACAAAAGCGATTGATCCAGGAATGATATGATTTTTATATGGTTTACTTTTTACTCTGTAATCCTGATCAATCAATGAGGCAATAACATCTCTTTTTATTTCACAATTATCATATAATAAACCCTCTGCCATTTCGTCTAAACCGGCGATGCTAATCAATAAATCCGGTTTTACAATTTTTCCATCCCAATAATCTAAGATAGTGCGATAATTATCGGTAATCGGAACAGAAGCAATGGATCGTATAGAATCAAATTTTTTATAGGTCCACCAGTTCCATCCAATATTTTTTGATTCTACTAATTCAATAACCCTTGACCACCACTCATTAGAATTTTCTCCGAACTCTCCTAGCCAAAGCGGCGTATTAGTTCGATTGCTTAAATTAATTAGATACTGAATAGTGCCAAGAGTTACATCGTTCCAGTATTTGTGAAATGCCCAAACCATGTTCGTATCAAAAGCTGGCTCCATCCCCCCAAATGAGGTTGAGTAATAATTGCCATTGACAAAAATTATATGATTTTGATCATATTTTCTAATTCGATTTCTAATGCGCCTATGTAGATCTCTATTTTCTTTATTGCTCATACCATTAGGTAAGACTGGTTCATTGATTAGATCATATCCGCCTATAGTTATTTCGGTGCTATAGCGCCTTGCAATTTCAGCCCATAAGTCAATCAACCAATTCTGATTATCAGCACTGGTCCATAGCTCTGCGGTGCCGTGCGCATCGGCTATTTCTCCAGGGCTTTGACCTCCGGGCGCAGCGTGCATATCAAGTACAACATAAAGATTATATTTTTTACTCCACCCAATAACACTATCAATTACAGCAAATCCTTTTTCAGAATATTCACCTCTAATTGGGCTAAGCGCTTTATAATGAAGGGGTAATCTGATAGAATTAAAACCCCATGACGCTAGCATTTCTATATCTTTTTCTTGGACAAAATTTCTCTCAAATTTATCATAAAATTTATCCGCTTCCACCTCGCCAACAAGATTGACTATTTTTTCTCTAATCGTAGTTGGCGAACCTGAGCCAGGTATTTGAAACATATATCCTTCGGGTACTTGCCAGCCGCCAAATGCTACACCTCTCAAAATTACTGTATTCCCAGCCCCATCAACTATTCTTGTACCAGAAGTCTGAAGATATTGGGAAAATGCCAATGAGAAAAGCGCAATAGATGAAAAGAATATTAGATTAATTTTCTTTACTATATACCCGAACATATTCTACTTCCATCTCGGTTGGGAATTTTGTTGTTTCATCTGGTTGTCCAGGCCAATCTCCGCCAACTGCAATATTGATTAATAAATGAAATCGTTGATTGAACGGCCAGGATTTGTAGTCGTTTTTTTCATCATTTTGAAAGGAAAAATATTTTTTATCATCTATCAGAAAATCTATTCTATCTTCATACCATTCTATAGCATATACATAAAACTTGGTGCTAATGTCATCAAGAAGTTGGGAGCCACCTCTTTGCGTATTAATTTTGTGATTATACGATTCGGTATGAATACTACCATGCACTCTACCTGGATCAAAACCAACATGCTCCATAATATCTATTTCACCACTTTCAGGCCACCCGCCATACATCCAGTCTGTTGGAAGCATCCATATCGCGGGCCAAATGCCTTGACCTAAGGCTAATTTAGCTTTGACCTCTACCCTACCATAAAGCCAATCCCCTTTGCCAGAAGTACGTAATCTTGCTGATGAAAAATACCTAAGATTATTAGGTGATCCAGTTCCTTGCGGTACAAAATCTGCTCTGATAATCAATTTCCCATCTCTTATAAAAGCAGAAGAATCTTGATCGGAATAATATTGTAATTCATTGTTACCCCAGCCATGTCCACCAATCTCATGCGACCATTTTTCAAGGTTCAGCGCTGTATCGGTAAATTCATCATTCCATGCAAGCTTCCATCCTTCCCTATCCCATTCATTAACAGGGGTTATCTTTTCTGAGCTTTTTGGATCATCGCATGCAATCAGAAGAAGTAGTGCTGGAAATAATTTATTCATTTGACTAAAGAGATTTTTTTTATCTGAAGCTCATTTGTATTGGTAGCCCGTACAAAATAAATGCCTGCGCCTAAATTGTTCGAGTTCCATTGAATATTACTGCTTTTTGTTATTGTTTGGTTATTTAATATTAAATCTACTTGCCTACCTAGAATATCAACAATATCGATTGTTAGTTTTTGATTGATACTGGATTGTATAGGTATAGTCAAATGATTATTAAATGGATTTGGGTATAATTCACCTAATTCAAATGATCGAGGTAGTTCAATAGGGTTAAAGCCCAAACCCTCTGTTCTATTAATGACCAATCCATTCAAGAATGGCCCTGCAGCTCCATAACCTTGACCGTAAAGATTTAAATCAAAATGGATATCTAGAATTCCATCGGTAACTGGAATATATTTAACCTTTTTATCAAAAGCAGTGTGCATGCCGACCCGGCTAGATACATCTAGATTGGTTATATATTCTTCGCCTTCAATGCGCACATTGAAAGCCCGACCATTTGCCTGGTAATGATTATCAGAAAACATAAGGGTAATATCGTAAATGCCAGGGATAACGCGAGCTCTATAGACAGCAATTCGCTCAGCAGACGATCGATACACTCTATCATTTGAAGTATTTTTAATATTGATATTCGAAATGGATTGGTGATTACCGTTCATATGGCCGTAATCCCCATCATCATACCACCAAAATTTATCAGCTAAAAAATCGCCTACTTTTTCTCCGCCAACATTAATCTTAAGTGGAAGTTTCGCCGGTTTTACGTTTTTGATAATCAATATTTGATTGGTTTGACTATTTCCAAAAATATCTTTAATACCCGATAGGGAAATTCTATATGTTTTGTTTTCATCCATCCCATTTGCAGATAGATGTACAGTCCTTTGATCCGGATCAAGTATAATCTTATTTATTTGAACATCATTAATCGTATAGCTTGCTCTATTGAATGCACTGGTTGAGTCAAGCTCTTCTGAAAATTTTAGTGAAATCAAATTATCAGATCTGTAGCCGTATAGCCCTTTGGGTCCAATATTATCTTGATATCCAAACGCATTATTATATGTTAAACACAGAATCATTTTTCCATCCCGATAAACAACATTTTGAGGTTCAAATTTTACACGATTACCTGAAAATGTATGCGTAGCCTTTTCCCATCTATCAGAGTCAAAGCTATTGAATTCATCCTTCCATTTTAATTTGAATGCGTTATCTGAACCATAATCACCAGATCCAGGCACATATTCATAATAGGCAGCGTAATCATAATAGGCAAAACGGGGAATAATGTCCTCATTCCATTTCCCAACCCAATCCTCATAGACAGGCACCCAAAGATTCATCATAATCTTTTGAGCGTATTTTAATGTAGATATATAATTATGCTTTGGCAGATCTTGCCTATAGTATTCTACGCCATCAACAAACCATGCTACATAAGTTGGTGTCCATTCAAATGCGTAATCATGGTATTCAATGTGAGGATTAAAGTTCTCAATATAATTTTCTCTGAGGTGACTTGACTGTCCGGGCGTTATCGTATTCATGCTAACAATATTTTCCCATCGGCCTAATACCTCAAAGTCAATCTCATTCCAAATATGAGACCCGTTGATCAATTCATCCTGGTAGGTGAAAAATGATGAGACCAATCCATCACCCTGTGCAGATTTGAATCTCGCTTCAAATCTGCCATATAGATAGGATTCTTTAGTCCTAAGTTCACCGCCAAAATATTTTTGACCAAACGATAAAGAAATCAGGCAATAAAAGGCTAATAAATATTTAATTGAGTTTTGAGCCATAATTAAGATAGCTATCATCTGTATAAGATGGAAAATTTGGTACCATTACTGGGTAGGGTACATTGCTCTGCGTCACAAACATATCAACATTGGAAATTTTGATTTGTTCAAATAAATCAGTATTAATGTAAATACTCTTATCATACTTGTCCTGCAATTTATCAATAATCGGCTTCATATTGATATGACGATCTTGTAAGGTTGAATTTTGATCGTAAAGCTTTGAAGATTGATAGGCAAGAAAGCTATCTTTCCAAATCATTTCACTTTGAGCCACCTCAAAAGATTTATCTAATTCCATATCATAAGCTTTGATTGTCAGAAATTTATCCTGAATAAAATCAATGATCGCTAGCTTAAACTGCTCAGGAAATTCTTTAGCATTCATTTTTTTCTTTCTAAATACCAAAGGGTGCGACAATAGTTCTTTTTCAAATTTTTTGATTTTCCAGGCATTGCCATTCACCTCAAAAAGGGGAAGATCAGAAAAGTCGTTATCAAGCGGCCTTAAATCCTCAACCGTCAAAAACTCTCCACTATTAAATAGTGCGCTTGAGATTGCAGATTCTTTTTCTTGTCGCGACCTAAAGAATCTTTCACCAAGCGCCTTAGCGTATGGCTCTAATACATCACGATTGAATGCAATCTCTTTCCCTTGCATCACTTCAGCTACAAATGCTTTATATACTTTTAGGCCTTTTCTTTCTTTTAACGTATTCACTACCTGTTCACGTCGTTCAGTGATTGCTTTATCGGTCATGGCCATCCGATCGGTCCAACCATTGATCTTCATTAGGAAAAATGAACCATCATCCAATTGAAATGGGCCAACGATTTGATTTTTACTTACTGGGCGATTAAATAAAGCTTGATTAATTATTTCATTATTGGGTTCTTCCCATTTAACCTGACGGGTTGGGATATTATCTCCAAAATTAGACCTATAGATATCTTCAAATGGAATGTTATCATTCAACGCACTTTTCACCGAATCTAAAAATTGCCCTCCAGGGAATGAAAAATGACTAATATTATATGTTCTACTTGCCATTTTATAATAATGGCGGATCTCCTCCCGGTCAAGAGATGACTTTGAATAGCCTTCGTTGTAATATAAAAGCTGTCTCATCGATTGCTCTTTGCGTCCTTGAATAAACGCAGCTGCTCCTGAATTAATTGTATTTACTCCTGACGCTTCTATTTCAATAGCCAGCAACTTTTCTGCGATTAGATTATTTAATATTATTTTTTTATGTAAGTACAAATTGCCCTTACAATAATCAGGGCGGATAGTGTATTCAGCGCGCTGTAAAAAATCTTTTGAAGTAATAATGCGATTGCCAACCTTTGCAAGGACATCATCTGGTGTTTGTGATAAACTATCCTTTGCGCATCCAATAATAAAGAGTAATGGAAGTAGGCGAATCAGCGGCAAAAGAAAAAACTAAAATCCAACGCTAATGGTGTATGAACTCAAGTCTCCTAATAATCCTGCCGTTCTTCTAGAATAATCCAACTGAACAACTTGATTGTTCATTAAATTGATTTTAACTCCTCCGCCATAAGTAGGGCCAAATTGGGAATCCTTCATGAATAGTGATTTGTATCCAGATCTTAAATATAAACTTCCTTGTCCAGCCATACGTAGCTCATATTGGCCACCAACATTGATATATTCAGAATTGTTATTGGGGTGGACAGCATCCACAGCAACTACCATGCGGTGCACATCGGTATAAATCGGCTTTACACCTACACCTATTCTAAATAGCAAGGGGAGCTCCCAGCCTTGAGGGCGAAATTGCCCTGCAACATCCGCAAAGTTTCCATCTTCATAAGGGGAAATATCAATAGGGTTTAATAAATCAATCCCATCATACTTCATCCGTGTACCATAATTTGAAATGCTCATACCAATTCGCATTCCATCTTCTTTTTTTCCTGTTGGCGAAAGAAATTCTGTATTAACAATTGAACCCACATCAAGAGCAAATGCATTCGCAGTAGAGTGCCATATTTTTGATGAAATTACTTTTGCAGTAGCTCCAAAAGAAAACCATTGAACAATTTTTCTAGAAAAAGTTAAGCCCGCACTATATTCATTGGCTGAAAAATTTTCCCCGGTACCTTCTTGCTGAGACATCGAAGTAACTTCCATATCACCATAACCCATATGGGTTAGGCTTAATGCAAAAGTACCTACCCTATTAACGTGGATTGTTGATCCTACAAACATCATATTAATATCAAGGACCCAAGGTTGGAGCATAAATGAATTCTCATTTTTATTAATAAATGCTATCGCAGCAGGATTCCAATACACTGCTGATGGACCCTCCGCTATAGTTACCCCTGCATCCCCCATCGCAGCATTGGAACTACCAACGCCAATTTCCAAAAAATTAGCTGCAGTCGATCCGTACCGATTGATAGTTTGCGAGAAAATTGTTGAACTAATCAGCAATAAATAGAGTAGGGATCTTCTTATCATTTGATCACCGCAAACTTTCCAAGTTTTTTGTCACCTGTTTCAAGTGATTCTACATGGTATAAATACATACCAGCAGCAATCTCTAGCCCTTCTCTTGTGAGCATATCCCAATGGACCGTTCCATCCTGGGGTGAGTTGTTCACAGTTATTTCATCCACTAAAATCCCGCTTACAGTAAATATTTTAATCCTGGCTTGTGCGGGAATATTTGTAAATAATAAACGTCTGCGTTGATTCAGAAATTGATTGGAAACAGCAGGCTCCATCACATTTGTAGCGACGTATGGATTAGGAACCACTCGAATATCTTTCATCGTATTTTTTAATGAATCGGCATTCAATTCATCATATGAATTGATGGTAAATTTTATATTATCTGTTTTCCAAAATGGCCTGATAAATTTCACGCGGAAAACATCATCGCTTTTTGGGTAGGTCGCATCAGAGGCCAGTGAGAAATCAATAATAAAAGCTGTTCCACCCCATTTTTTGTCCTTACTAACCCCTCCTACAACTATGCGATCTTCATACTTATCATATTGTCCATTTTTGTTTACATCATAAACAACCATATCCATAATTTCATAATCTCCATCGCTTTTTTGGATTGTATTATTTTTGACATAAAAATTGAAATTTTGACCCAATAAGATCTGATTGGTTGCAATCCGCTTATCTTCCTCATCTCTTATATTCAATTTAGATGTGGCAACTGTTGAGTAGCGCGCAGGATCAGCAGTGAAAATAATATCATAATCCCAAGGCATATATTTAGACTCTCTAGGTGTAGGAAAGATTCGCATGATCCCGCTACCTTGAACCCATCCAGAATTTGCATAATCATATGATGGTTCTGTAAATGGTTGATCAATTCTTAGTTGAATACCATCAAAAACATCGGATTTGACTACTATATCAGGATTAAGTGTCCAAGCGCTTAGCGAATCTAAATAAAGCAGATTACTACCGACATATTTTTGTGCGTTTTCAGAATAAACCAGTTCTGATGTAGAGGAATTGTAGACATTGATTCCGCTCGTTGTATATAAAATTCCATATTCATATGATGCAAGTTGAGAGACCGTATCCACTTCAAATTCTACAAGATATTGATTATTAGGACGAATACTCGCCTGTGCCAACAGCACAGGTTCAACCGTTCCCCCGCCTGATAGATTGCTCTCATTAATTGTTATATCTGGAGACTGATATCCTGCCGCAGGTTTAGTGGGTGTAACAATCGCAACATTCTTACCTATCGATCGGACTTCCTCTGCTTCGTTTAATTCTACAACGACATTATTCTCAGATGGGGCGATGCCAGGACCAATGTTTGGAGCCCCATAATCATAGGCAACTAAACCATAGTAATAGGTACGGCCATTCATTACGGTATTATCAACAAATACGTGCGAGATTCCATTATCGGTTCCAAGATTATAGGCTACGCCATTAATCAATCCAAAATCAGTGAAGCCAAATTTTCCATCTTTGATATCGCACTGAAAAATAGGCTTCATGAATGTCGGCGTACCATAGCCATCAGTGATTACTTCTGCATCTGAGAAATATTTATCGGTTGCCCTAAATACTTTGTACCCTTCAAAGTCATTAATATTTCCTAAAAATGGGTCGCGCGTTTTGGTATCTGAAACATTATCCCAAGTGAGGATGACTTTCCCATCGGCGGGCGTAGCGGTAAGGGTAGGCATTTTAGGTGGCTGAGCAAATCGGTAGTCTTTTTCATAAATGACCTGAACAATCTTTTTTAATTCATAAAGAGAAGGCGCTGTATGATCAGAAGAGTTTAAACCTTCTAATGGATCGAAGGAGTGTAATTCAGCCATTGAAATTCTTTCTGATCTTCCGCGATAAAGCGGGAAGGGTCCGGATGCAAAAATCTCAATAAGGTTTGAAATATTTTCAATGTACTCTTCTAAAACATTTTCTCCAATCAATTCCCACATCGCTTGATCATTTTTAAACCACCAGGTCTGATTTGATTGTGAATGACTGGGAACAGGGAATAATCGAAATGAGGTCAGTCCAATCATATCAGATTCAGAAACATCTGTTACGGCAAAATTTGGTTCAGAACCTATACCTTCTTTATAATCTGGCTTGTGATTACCTTCGCCTTCATCGGGCCCTGTATAATTCAACTCTCCAGGTGCAACCCCATCCAATCCAATATCGTCACCAAAAAACTCCGATTCAGAATAAATTCCATCATTATTTAAATCTTCACCATCTTCCCAATCTTGATCCTCATCTGCATCCCAATGCTCTTTAAGATCCTCTTCTTTTAATCTATAGAACGATAGAAAATCTTGGAGGTTATGAATCCCATCAGTGGGGCCAATTTTGTTTACGGCTACATTATCTCTTTTTTCATTCAATAGCCCATCTTTATCATTGTCTTCATTATCATATGGAACGCCTGGACTTTCTAGATAAGCAAATCCCATAGTGCCCGTAGGTAGGCCACCCTTACCAATCCCATTAATATCCCATGAATAGGACATATCTAAATCCGTGTCAAAAAATGCTAACTCATCACTTCCATCATCACCAATCGCATTATCAACCCAATAGCCAAATGCGACCTCCGTCAAATCATAATCAGAAATATTCGCAATACTATACTCCCAGAATATTGCATCTCGTGCTTGGGGGTTGTTCCATTGAAATCCCCTAGCCTCAACCCGCAGCCCAAGGCCGCCCCATGGGTTTCCAGATCCAATGGTTACTTGCTCATTAATTTCACCAATCGTTTTTCCTTTTCTAGGATAATAACGTACCCGATCAGGAAGCTCTAGGTATTCTTGGTCTTGTGCATCATTAACAACAAAATAGGTTTCCATATCTGCATAAATAATTCCACGTCCGAACCTGCCGTCCCACTCCCCCGGCCATTTAGTTTGACGACCAAAAGATGGCCATCCATTTGTTGGCCATGAACTTGGTCTATTGCTCATCGCAGGGTATTCACCGGTCTCATTAAAATATCCAAAAGCTGGATAAAATCCATATTCAAAAGTTCCTGCTGGATTGACATCCATTTCTTCACGGTAGCTTGTTTGAAGAAAATAAAGCTCATGAAGATCATCTGCGTTATCGATAATGCTTCTATCTGTTACAACGGTACTATCAATTCTGGTCGTTGGGTCATCTTTGATATAAACCTTGGCACCAACAAGAAGCCCAATCCCATCTACCATTTTAAGACCATCTAGATTATTGGGCCATCTAGATACATTTGATTTTGGCCAATCTGAAAGTTCTGTTGTATTTCTAAAATAGAGGAAGACTCTATTTCCAGTCATATAGCCTTCGCGCTCTGCTGCTATATCACCTGCAGGGTCTTCAGGTCCTTCATATTTTTTGCTTTGGGCAAATAGCAATGGAATAGTTAATAATAAAATACAGAGGTGTTTTAGCATTTAAAAATTAACTCCCATGGAAAACTTTACCATTCTAGGAGTTGCAAACATGGATGGGTTCTTGATACGATCTTCGTAATCATTGAAATCACTTCGATGACCCGCTAAATCCGTTTCCTTGATCACTGCAGTATAAGCACGACCCGTACCGTCATTGACCCAATTCTCATTCAATCTATCAAATAAATTATATACAGCTAAGCGAAAGTTGATCTTGTAATCTTTATAGATTGGCATATTGTAGTATGCCATTAGATCTGCATTATATTTTGCAGGGCGATAATCATTATTTGGATAGAGATTTATACGCGAAAGTCTGCTTTCTTCAATTGGGGAAAATGTATAGGGTGAGCCTGAATTATAATAACCAGTAATCGAAGCTCCATAATTTGCAGTATTGTAGGCTAGAGTAGCATTAAATGTATGTCGTTGATCCCAGCTCATTGGAATAAATCTATTTACAGGATCCATGCTTGCTCCAGATCGTGAAAATGCTTGTTGGGGATTATCAGCATTTCCCCTTGTATATTGGAGTGTATAATTTATCCATGATGAAATAGGCCCAGACTGCAGGTCAAATTTGATTTCAAGTCCTCTAGCATTTCCATAATCTTTATTGCTATACAAACCGTATTCAATTTGATTGTACGTACTAATTATTCTGGTGCTTAGTAAATTATAAATATCGCGGTAAAAAAGAGAAACTTCCAAGCCTGCCCCAGGAAAGAGCTGTTGCCATAATCCAATTTCATAAGTTACCGTCTTTTCAGCTTTTAATCCCGCATTTCCCATCACGGTAGAATAATCATTGGGCGCAATCAAAAATGAATGGTTCTGAAATAAGGAATACATAGGAGGCATTTGGAAAAAATGACCATAGCTAAAATGGAGAACTGCTGCATCGCCAAGTTGGTATGCCAATCCAAATCTCGGGCTAATTTGGGTTTGCGGTTTAGCATTAGGATAACTAGAAGTCATGCTGTCTGGCAAAGAAAGTTGATTCGCCGGATTACGTCTATCGGAAGGAATAGGCGAATTAGGATTAAAGGTATCGTATCTTAAGCCAAGATTAATTACCATTTCCTCAAATTCCATTTTGTCCTGAATGAACGCAGACATTTCATTAGGTTTTACTGTGTACACATCGGCATATAGGGTGGAATCGCCCAATATATGTGGTTCGTATAGATCGGCTTCTTCAGCAGTCCCAAAATATTTGTTTCTAATCTGATGCCATGCATTATCAATATTATAACTGGTAAAGTTCAATCCCGTTTTAATACTATGATTTTTATTTACAATCCAATTCAGATCAAATTTTGAGTTAACGCTATTCACCGTTCTTTCATCATGATGTTTTTGCTGCCCTCCAGTATAAAACCCAGGTCCAAAACTCTCTAAATATTTGTCATGAACATAATTACTATCTAATGGGTCTTTATATAAATAGCCACCCGAATAATTTTCAGTAGTAGAAAGCTTCAGATCATAAAATAGATTAGTAGATAATAGATGATTCCATTGGAAGGAAAAGAAATTGGTTTTACCATATCCGGCTGCCATCCCATCGGGATTATATTTAAATCCATGGTCATATCCATGACCTTCGTCTTGATCTGTTGAGAATAATGTTGAGAATCGAATCCCGTCAAGCACCTGAAAAGAAAGCTTGCCAAGTACACTGCTACCATACCACCGGTTCATACTCACATAACTAGAATCACCCGTATTTTGCGTGGCCCATAGTAACGGATTGTCGCTATAATAATTACTGATATCAGTGACATTATATCGTCTGATTCCATTTAGGTGATTGCGATTGCTTTGATCGCGAATATTTAAAAAGAAGAAGACCTTATCTTTGATAATTGGTCCACTCAGTTGAAATTTATAATCTTGGTTGCGGTTAAATACTAATTGATCAAGACCTAAGAAGATGTGTGAATTTCCAGTTACATATTCACCAAACCCTGTAGAAAAAGATCCACCATACCTATTAGATCCATCTTTAGTGACCGCATTAACAACCCCACTCATCGCATTTCCATATTCAGCATTAAAGGTACCTGTAATCACCTCAAGATCTTGAATGACATCGGGTTCAATACTAAGCATGGATGATGAACCTCCAAATACCTCATCCACTTTAATTCCATCCACTAGATACGTTACTTCAGTCATTCTGCCACCACGAAAATGGCCTTCTACAACACCAGCTTGCATACCAACAATTGCGCCAAGATCCTCTACTGCTAATTTCTCAATTTGATCGGTTGAAATATTTTTTATAGTAGAAGTTTGGTCTTTCTTTGTAGTGATAGCATCCACCTCAACCGTAACAGTTTCACCTTGAATTACCGTAGCTGTTAAAACCGCATCAATTGTAGTCGTTCTATTTACGGATACCCGAACGTTTTCAAATACCAATTGTTTATAGCCAATCATGTCAACGACTAATGTGTAAACACCTGGCTTAATATTCACAATTGAATAATACCCTTCAAGATCACTAGCGGTACCTAAATTGGTATCTTTGACAATGACGTTTGCGGCAATTAATGGCTCATTGGTATCGCCATCTTTAATGATGCCAGAAATTTTACCTGTAGTTTGGGCCATTAAACCCATAGTAAAAATTATATTTAATGATAATTGTAAAATGAATCGCATTTATTGACTTGGTTTTTCAATATGAATATAAAAAAAATAGGGACGAGATTCCTCGCCCCTATTTTATTAAATCAATAATCCTATTTCATTAGGATCATTTTTTGTGTTCGCGTAAAGCTCGAGGACTCTAGGCGATAGAAGTACACACCGGATGGCATACTAGAAGCATTCCACATCACCTTATGGGTTCCGGCAGGTCTATATTCATCAACTAGCCTTACCAGTTCACGACCCAATACATCATAAATCATTAATCTGGTTGGCCCAGCAAGTCCTAATGAATATTCTATCGTGGTTGTCGGATTAAATGGATTTGGATAATTTCTCTCAAGTGCAAAACTCGATGCAATCATATCATCTTCAGTGCTTAAGATATCTCCATCTTTCCTGCCAACATAGGTATGCGACCAGACTGATGGTGTTTGCCATGCATTGTCATTGTTGTTCTTAGACATGAAGAGATTGCCCTCCCAACCGGAACCATCATTATCGTGCCATGCTGGTTCGATTGGAATTCTCATTCCTTCTTTTGCAACAAACACTGAGTCTGTATTAATCTTTGCTAGTGAATCAAGTTGAATACTGAATTCAATTACAGCATTGGGAGAACCATTGACTCCAGAGTTAGCGTATGTGACATAGCTCTTATCGCTTAACCCGGTGGATGTTCCAAACTCTACAAATGCGCTATCACCTAAGAATGCGAATTTATAATCTGGCTCAGCGCCTCTTCCAGCACCAGCATGCTTTGGCCCTCTTTGATCATACAGACCCATAAACACTTCCATCGCATCTTGCTCCCACCAATTGCCAGCACCAACATTGAATACATCATCGGTCACATCTGCTGCCATATATAATGTTCCGCCACCCACAGCAATATATAGTTTTATATATGCATCGTCATCATTATCAACGGTTGACCATACTTTTGGTGTTCCCATTGAATTTGTTGATACGCCCATCTCAAGCGGAATAATACCGCTAGATAGCCATTCCGAAAGGTCACCGTCAGCTTTAAAATTAGCTGGTGGTGTCATTGAAATTGTTGGTATGCCTCTTGCAACATTATTCACTGGTGCGCTCATCGCAGCCACTTTACTCTTGTTTCCAGCTGCGTCGGTTACTACCACAGCATAATACCAAGCTGCAGGGCGATCTGAAAGCGGAATCGTAAGATCATGGTACGCTTCTTGTGTGCCTTCTACTATCCCCATTGCAACAACATCAGCGCCTTGTAAAGAGTCAGAGTGGGTAGTGCTAAATGCAGTGCGACTAGCATAGACGCTATACGTTTCTCCAAATTCACCTACTACATCATCCCAAACCACGGCATTAGTATACGTACCTGGGATTGCATCCACATTCTCAGCAACTGCTGGTGATACAAAATCAAATGAAGGCTTACCGGTCCAGGCTTCGGTGATCATCATTGTCTCGCCTGCATAGCCCTTGCCTTGCGCAATAAATTGGAAGACCTTGACTTTTGTAGTATCAAAACCGGATGTCGTGTTATCGCCATAGACAAAATCTTTCAAAGGAACTTGTACCGTATGCCATGCATCATCAGCTGTGATGTTGACTTCTTTGACAAGTTTACCGCTACCCGCTTCATACTGAAGGCGAATATTATCTCCAGAAAACTTTGCGGTCTTATATTTGAACTGTACGGTATCCTTCATCCATTCATAACTCATGTCGTGATTTGGATTGATGTTCCAGCCAGCGCCTGTGACGCCCCAGCCATCACCACCCATGGTCCATTTAAGTGCATTGGTTTCAGTTGAAGTGCCCGCGCCAGATACAACTTCCAATGTGGAGGCGCTTCCATCTCCCCAGCCGAATGGAGAGCCCATATCAGCGGGTGACGCTTTTCCATTGAAGTAGACAAATGGGGTGGTCTTTCTACCTTTTAAAGTTAGGTTATCAATATAAACCGTCGCTGTTGAAACCGAGCGATCTGTGGCATTACCTGAGAATTCAAAGGTATAGCCTTTGATCCGATCGGTATCAAAGGTTGTATTGCCAGAAATTCCAGCCCAACCCGTGCGGTTGAATCCATTTTTATTATCCCAGTTGTTTGGGTCTTCTGTTAATGGAATATCCACTGTTACCCAATCAGATGTCGCATCGCCTAATCTAGGGACTGTAAATGAATAATAAAATTC
>JAYZHP010000116.1:0-3134 GCA_036166415.1 Fidelibacterota bacterium
TGATCATCTAATCCTAAAATCATTGGTAATGAAGGACCATAAATATCTAAATCAAGTAAGCCTACCTTTAAACCCATATCTCGTAAAGATAAGGCCAAATTAACTGCAACAGTTGATTTTCCCACTCCACCTTTTCCGCTTGATACCGCTACGATATGTTTAATGCCCGATAAGGTTGACGGGCCTTGTGCGGGTGCTGCTTGATGAGTCTTTTGAGATTCTGACGCATCTTGATTAATAGTGATAGCAATCTGTTTGAAGTTAGTTTCTGCATTTAATAAGGTTTTAATATCATCAATTACCTTATTTTTCTTTTCTTCGTTTTGGCTTTTAATATTCAACTTGATAGACAGAATGTCGTCATTAATATTTACTTCATTGATCATACCAAAAGAGACTATATCTCTACTAAATCCCGGGTAGGTGATTTGTTTTAATAAATTAATTATTACTTCTTTTTTCATTGTAAAAAAAACGGCTGTTAAAAAACAGCCGTCTACTAAATTACCTTAATAATGGCTTGTAATTTTATTATGAAAACCATTTTGCATTAATTTCAGTATATTTACTCCATTCCTCTGGAAGTTCGCTTTCTTCAAATATTGCCTCAACAGGGCATTCTGGCTCACAGGCTCCACAGTCTATGCATTCATCAGGATCAATATATAGTTGCTTTCCTTCGGGGTCAAACCCATCAGCTTTTGCCTCCTCACCAGCTCCTGTCTTATCCTCAGGGCCATGAATGCAATCTACAGGACAGACTTCCACGCAAGCCGTATCACATGTACTCACACATGGCTCCGCTATGACATAAGTCATGACTATCTCCTTTTTTTAAAGTTTTCGAAGCTATACAAATTATGATGGTTTTTTATTTTCTTAAAAGACTTTTGCTATCAAAAAATAATTAATATTAACTTCCGAGTCTAATTAGCTAATGATAAAATGAGCGAAGAATATAAATACGACCATTACAAATCCGTGCCTGATCCAGCTAGTAATGTAAATTTTAAAAAGAAGAAGCCTAAACTAATTGCAGTTGTGGATGAAGATAATTGTACGGGCTGCCAAGTCTGTGTTCCATTTTGCCCGGTTGACTGCATTGAGCCTGTGCCAAACGAAAAATATGAAATTCCTATTCCCCCGGTTCAGGTGCGTCATGATGAATGCATTGGTTGTCAAATTTGCGCTAAAGCTTGTACTGCTTTAACCTGGGATGCTATTAGGATGATAAAAACTGAGGAATTTGAAGAAATCTACGATACAGAAGTTTCTGATTAGTTAGCCAATAATCTTTCTACCTCACTATTTATACTTTCACCCTTAATAACAAATATTTCATTTAATAGTTTATTTGGTTTTATAATCAAATGCAGAGGCACTCCCCATTTTCTATCATCAGCTAATTTTTTTCTAAATTTGTAAAATAATGAATTATTATTCAAACTCTCATTTTTTGATTCTATTTCACCATAAATTTTTTTCATATTCAGTAGATATTTATTTATAAATATATCTGACTCCTTTATTGAGGAAAATTGCATAATGATTGAGAAATCCACCTTGGTATGATATCTATCATAATATTTTTTTAATTGTATAGCTTCATAATCACAATTAGGGCACCATGCAGCAAAAAAGGAAATAAATTGAGGTTGATTTGAAGAGTTTATAATTTTATCAATGTGGGGTATTAATTTCATAGACTGAATGCATTTCTTATCAGTTATTTTTTCGACTGATGAATATTCATGGTCTTTAACCATTTATTTGTACCCTACAATAATTAAAACGATTGTCAGAGATAAAAGTGCAATATTTCTGTAAAAAATAAATTTTTGAAGATTATTTGGATTTTTCAAGTCACTATGAATTAATTGTGCTCTTGAAAGATGGGTAAATGCAATTGCCAAAAGACCAATGATAATTTTCAAATGCATCCATCCATTCTGCAAAAAATGTGTTTGCTCTATCATCATTAGAACGCCAGTTAATGGTATAAAAAACGAAGCCGGCATTTCTACTTTCGTAGAAAGATCAAGAATTAGCTTGTGCTCTATGCTATCATTTTTTGATAGAATTATCGATATAGCTAGCGCTACACCAAACCATGATGCCATCCCTATGAAGTGTAGAATTTTAATAATTATGTAATAAGATTCCATTTATCTTAATGTTTTAACATTTTTTGTATTTCAAATTTTACTTTATTTTTTAGCTCTTCAATATCAATATTTTCGTAATCTTTTTGCTCAATTGGCTTACCAAATACAGCAGATATTTTCCCAGGGTTTATTCTCCAATCATTCTTATTCTTTGCGTTGTATGCGCCCTTTAAAGCTAATGGCACAATTGTTACCCCGGTATTTTTTGCTACATGAAAAGCTCCTTTTTTAAATTCGCTTAGTTTACCGGTTGTTGTCCTTGTCCCTTCTGGGGCAATAATTGCAGACGTCCCCATGCGTATTGCTTCTTCCAATTTATACAAACTACTTAATGCTGAATTAATTTTTGTTCTTTCTATTGGAATTAAGCCATAGCGCTTTGCTAGTCTGCCCCATATTGGCCAAGAAAACTGCTCAATAGATCCTATACCTGTAACATAATGAGGAACTGCGGCAATTGACATAAATGCATCAAATAATGATCCATGGTTCATTAAATATAAATAAGGACCTTTATCAGTTTTTGGAGCCTTTCCTTCAATCTTAAACCATTGACCGCCAAAAAACATAAATAGCCATGATAATAATCGAGCAATTAAATGCAGCCTTTTCGATGAAAAAAATATCATTAATATATAGTAAATAAATGCACCCAATAAAAATACTATAGCCCATATAGGCCATATAATTAATGATATAATAGATTTAACCATTTTTATTCTTTTTAATTAAATGAAATAACTTATGGTGTACTTTTGAAAATGTATGCTGTTCAAATTCATTGGGATTTATCCACTTCGCATTTTTTAATATAATATTTTTATGTTTTTTTGAGCATAAATAAATGTCGACTTCTGTTTTAAAGTGTGAATAGCTATGCTTCACAGATCCTATTTTAAATTCAATATTTATATCATTACCAATATGTTTATTAAATATCATCTTGACTTCGCTATCAGCAATTGAATT
>JAYZHP010000117.1:0-3888 GCA_036166415.1 Fidelibacterota bacterium
CAGCGCAGAGTATCACCGTTTTTTGTCCCTCGATTTATTCCTAATATAGCTTCTGGTAATCTTGCAATTAAGTTTGGATTAAAAGGGCCAAATCACACAATAATTTCTGCGTGCGCTTCTGGGACTGATGCTATTGGATGTGCTGCTAGAACTATCCAATATGGAGATGCTGATATAATGGTTACCGGAGGATCTGAGGCAAGTATAACCGGACTAACTATTTCTGGTTTTGCAAATATCAGAGCTTTATCAACTAGAAATGATGCTCCTGAAGCTGCGAGTCGTCCCTTTGATGCAGAAAGAGATGGATTTGTTTTGGGAGAAGGCGCTGCGGCGCTTGTGCTTGAAGAAAAAGAACATGCAATAAAACGCAATGCTCCCATTCTTGCAGAATTGGCTGGCTATGGGGCAACAGATGATGCTTTTCATATTACGCAACCTTCTGAGGGTGGAGCAGGCGCAATAAAAGCAATGGATATTGCATTAAAAGATGCTGAAATTAAAACAAATGAAGTTGATTATATCAATGCGCATGGCACTTCTACTCCATTTAATGATAAAACAGAATCTGCAGCCATTGCTTCGCTTTTCAAAGAAAACATCTCTAAATTAAAAGTTAGTTCAACCAAATCAATGGTTGGCCATGCTTTAGGGGCTAGTGGTGCATTAGAAGCTGTCGCATGTGTAAAAGCAATTAATGAAAATACTGCACCTCCAACTACCAACTATGAAAATCAAGATCCAGAATGCTCCTTAGATTACATACCAAATAAATCTGAAAATTTTACCATCAATACAGCAATGTCAAATTCTTTTGGATTTGGTGGTCACAATGCCGTAATTGTTTTTAAAAAGTGGGATGAAGATTAATCTATATCGTGTCATTTTTTGACTTTCTATTTAATTTAAATCCTCAAACAACAATCGAAAAAAAATGCGGTTATCGTTTCAAAAACAAGACCTATTATAAACAAGCTTTTTCCCATAGATCAATTTCAACAAAACCAAGAGAAAACTATGAAAGGCTTGAATTCTTAGGCGATGCTGTTATTGATATTGTAGTTAGTAGAGAATTAATGCGTGAATTTCCTGAGGGCGATGAAGGGATTTTAACTCAAAAACGTTCCGCTTTAGTTCAAAAATCTTTCTTATCTACAATGGGCCAACTATTGAACCTTCTGGATCATATCAAAATTGAATCAAACGTTGACTTAACACAAGAGAAAATTGCATTAAAGCAAGCTGCAAACCTTTATGAAGCATTGATTGGGGCTATATACCTTGATGGCGGATTAAAATCAGCAAAAAAAGTGATATTAGAGACAATTTGGGCTCATAAAGAGCTTGCATGGGAATCAGTTAACTACAAAGGAAAGCTCATCGAACTATGCCATCTAAAACAAATGGAAAATCCTAAGTTTCTTATCTCAAATGTTTCAGGGCCAGAACATAAAAAACTTTTTGAGGTAAAAGTAAAAATTGGTAAAGATCTTTACCCTGGCGGAATTGGATCAGATAAAAAAACTGCTGAACAACAAGCTGCTCAACTTGCGATTGATTCTATTGATAGCTAACTATCAAAGTCTTTTATTTTATCTCTAATCCTTGCAGCAATTTCATATTCTTCTTTTTCAATGGCTTTCTGTAATTGCTCCTCCAGCGTTTCTAATTCTGGAGATTGTTTTATTTCATCCTCAATTATTAATGAGTCTTCTTCCCAAACGATAGCTTCATCCATAACTTCCTTAGCTACAAGTATTGGAGTATGCATCCTCAACGCTATTGCAAGAGCATCACTAGGTCTTGAATCGATATGGCGATGACCTAGAATTTTACTTTGAATATCAATGGAAGAAAAATATACACCATCTTCAATTTTAGTAATTTTTACCGCAGATAGTTTTCCATCAATCTTTTTTATTAAATTTACAATTAAATCATGAGTAAGGGGTCGTGGCGTTTCAACAAACTCCATAGCCATTGCAATAGATTGCGCTTCATAGGCTCCCACCAGAACTGGGAGGCTTCTATTGCCATTAATTTCTTCAAGAATTACAGCATAGCTTCTACTAGGATGGTAATATGATATTTTTTTTATTTTGACTGGAATCATTTAATACGCCTTAATAAAAATTATACATTGAATAAATAGTATTCAACTTGTTTTGGATAAAACCTGCTTTAATTGATCAATTTTATCTACTGGGGTCGGATCTATTTCATGCATTAATGCACACCAATAACTTAGCCAATCGCCATAATGTAATAAATGAATGAATCTCTCAGGGAAGCTATTACCTTCAAGTGTGATAATTTTTTGAAGAGCTGGTAATTGATTCACTATTTCTAGCGATGATTGATATCTAATTTTATTTCTTATATGCACTGATTCATCTGATATCCAAAGAATAGAAAATTGTTTTAGAATTTTAGGATTTTCTTGCCAGCCAACAATCTCATTATGATTCATTTCAGGGATATCATTATGATAGGCAATCATTTTTGAATTCTCACAAAGCTGCCCTTTCCATCTAAGGGCAATACTAGATGTGGTATCGCTCTCACCATAAATTATTGGAATAGTTTTATATATTTGCTTAGCTAATGTATATGTAGGATTATCATCGATTTGATTACTATATATGTTTCTAGCTAATTTAATTTTATCAACACTAGAATCTATTTCATCTAGTATAGTTTTATCTATTAGTTCTAATTGGCTCAATAGATACAATAATGGAATAAAGGAAAACGCGACAGCAGCTCTTGGCTGTAACCCAGAAGGGATTGCTACTTTATCATGATTATTCTCATCTAGTAATTTTGTCAGCTCGCCTCCCGTTGAAATTCCAATTACACTAGCTCCCTTTGATAGAGCATCGTGATAAGCAGATAAAGTTTCTTCTGTATTTCCAGAATACGAGCAACAAATTACCAGTGTATGGCCATTTACCCAATTGGGCAGGGAATAATTCCTATTAATAACCAGAGGTAGACTTAAAGAACTATTAATTAATGATTTTGAAAGATCTCCGCCTATCGCTGATCCACCCATACCGCAGATAACAATATTTGAGAAGTTGCTATAATTTTTTTCAATCTTAATTTTTTTTCCAATCGATATAGCTTCGATCATATGATCTGGAAAATCATAGATCGATTTAAACATATTACTTACATCTATATTGTCATGTGAATTCATTAATAGTCTCTATTTAAAATTAACTTTGCATATTCCGAGAGGTGCATTGACTTATTCTTTGATATCAAATCAAGACCGCTCAATGCCTTGCTTACATAAACTTCAATCATATTCTCTACTTCTCTTTTAATCCCATTTTTCTCAAAGTAATCTTTGTATTGAGATAAATTATTCTTTTTTTGAATAAATTTAGTCCAGTTATCAAAATCTTTTTTTCTAGCTGTTATAGTCATAACTGTTTGTTTTTGTTCATCTAAATCGCTTCCCAGGCTTTTTCCCATCGTCTTTTCATCTCCAAATATTTCGAGATAGTCATCTTTTATCTGAAAAGCTAAACCTAAGTTATAACCGAATTGAAATAAATTATCGGACTCTTTTTGTGATGCGGACCCCAATAGGCAACCTATCTCAGCACAAAGGCCAAGAAATGAAGCAGTTTTTTTACCAATCATTTGAATGTATTCATCCATTGTAATTGAAGTATTGCTTTCATATTCCTTATCAATGCCTTGGCCTTCACAAACCTCAAGCGCAACTTCATTAAAGCGTTGATACACAACAGGCTTCAGTCCAACTAGTGAAAGCTGAGCCAGTGCAAACAATCCATCTCCTGCAAGAATAGCTGTTGAAGTATCCCACTTATTATGAACGGAAGGCTGGCCATGGCGCTTGGAGTCATTATCCAT
>JAYZHP010000118.1:0-5814 GCA_036166415.1 Fidelibacterota bacterium
ATGGCTTGGCACAGATCATGGATTAGGGTACTTCAGAGATGGTGAATATGAAAATCTGTTATTTAATCAACCATTTATCAATAGTCCTGATATTTTAGAAATTTCTGATCGCAATCAATTGATATTGGCTAATAGCAAAGGAGTTTCTTTATCTGGCTGGGTAAATTATTCTACAGAAACTCTTCCTAAAGATATTTCAATTGATTTTAATTTATCTAATCTGGAATTAGATTTTGGTGAAAAAATATCTAAATCAATATTCCATAAAAATAAATTATTTGTAAGCTTGATTAATTCCACATCAGCCGGAATACTTTCTTTCGAAATTTCAAACAATAAATTAAATCTAAACAAAAGATATTTTTCCCATGACAGCCAAAATAGTATTTTGACTCACTATGTTATTGATGATATGATAATAGATAATCAAGAAAATCTTTGGGCTACATCCTCTGGTAAGCAAGGTTACCCCTTGAGTGTTTTTAGCGAATCTAAATCGCGACATTTTTCTCTTGATTCACCTCAAGTCTCGAACATAAGTGGTGGAGGCCCTATTGCTATTGATAACTATAATAGAGTATGGATAACATCTTTAAATGAAATGTTTATGTATCATTATTCTGGCGATGTTATGGATCCTCAAAATGAGAATTGGATTAGCCAGTCTATAATCCCAGGATTAAGTCGCTCTGCCCTTACTATTGGTGTTTCAAAAAATAATATTTTATGGATTTTGACAGAGTATGGACTGATATATAAAGAATTGAGAGCCTCAAATTCAGAACCAGTTGCAAAGACGGGTCCTATTACTACCAGTGGAAATATCACACCCTATTTCTCAAATATTCCATTTGATGAAAATTCTATAATTAGATTTGATCCTCGTGGAAATATATGGGTCACTTCGAAGTCTAGCGGCATTTTTATTCTAGATTCTAACCGAGAATATTGGCCAAATATTGATGGAATTAATAGCTCAAATAGTAAATTACTCTCAAATGAAATTAGGGATATTAAATTTAGCGCAGATAAAGGATTGGCCTATATTGCTACAAATCTAGGGGTAAGTAAATTCAAAATTCCGTTTGCTTCAGAAATTAAAAAAACCAATCAGATCGATTTATTTCCTAGCCCATATCGGATACCATCTCAATATCCCTTAACAATAGATGGAATTCCTGAGAAAAGCTCTATTCAAATAATGACTTTGAATGGCACAATAGTTGCAACAATAGATGCAAATCAAATTAATGGCTATCAAGCTTTCTGGAATGGGCTTGATGATAATGGTAATTTTGTTGGCACTGGTATTTATCTAATATTGATTATTAGTCAAAAACATAAAACAAGTATAATGAAAAAACTGGCGGTAATAAAAAGTTGAATCCAATTACTAAAACAATCAGAGTTATAGTAGGAATTGTATTAATTCTAATTGGATTGATAGGGGGATTGATTCCAATTTTTCAAGGCTGGATATTTGGGATACCAGGCCTAATGCTCTTAGGAAGCGTTTTTCCTTCTGTCAAAAGAATGACAAAAAAAATTATCAGTAAGGCTAAAAAGAAAATTAAACGCTAGATTTTAACTAGCACTCTAATTCTTATTTATTTTTTGATACTGCTTTATATAGCCAAACAATCATTCCAGCGAACAATACAGGGCCTAGCCAATTAAATTCACCCAATTTTGGCCACCAATCTTTATTTCCTGATAGGAAAATAGGTACAGCAACAAGTATACCCATTAGCGCTTCTCCTGTAATAAATCCAGATGACATAAGGAGACCTTTTTTCTCTGAATTTTCAGTGCCGCCAGCTGTTTTGCCAAGATGACTGACCATACCTCCAATGAAAATAGGAACTGTTAATGTAATGGGAAGATAGATTCCAACAGCTACAGCCAAAACTGGTACGCGAAAATCAGATCCAACTTTTTCTTGCCTAAGGTCTATAAGGATTAAAGCTACAGCTATTAAGCCACCAATATAAACAAACATCCACGGCAAATTTCCAGTAAAGACGCCATCAGCAACTGATTTCATTAATGTTGCCTGAGGAGCTGAAAGGGTAGGTGATCCAATCGTATATGCAGTATGTAAAATATCAAGAACTAACCCAAGTACAATAGCAGATGATAATGTACCTACTATTTGCATGACTTGCTGCTTCCAGGGTGTTGCGCCAACCAGTTGTCCCGCTTTCAAATCTTGAAGATTGTCACCTCCAATAGCAGCAGCACAACAGACCACTGCACCTACCATAATTGCGCTTGCAGCACCCGTACCAGAACCCGTACCTAAGAGGGCAAGTAATAATATTGAGGTAAATAATATCGTTGCAATTGTGACCCCAGAAATAGGATTATTGGAAGAACCAACTACACCTGCCATATACGCAGCTACCGCTGAAAAAAGAAATCCAAATACCATCATCACAACAGTCAAAAGCGCAGCTACTGGAAGCGAATCAACTATGCCAACATAAAGCAAAAAAACAGGTACTAATAGCGCCAAAAGAGCAATGCCTACATAATTGATCGGCATATCTTTCTCCTCCGTTGGGATATTTTCATTCGATGCATTATTTTTCAAAGCATCAAGACTTGCCCTAATACCTTCAATTAAGGGTTTGAATAGTTTAATTAAAGACCAAACGCCCCCAACAACCATAGCGCCTACGCCTAAATACCTTATTTTTGTAGTCCAAATATTGAATGCAGCATCAAGAGGGTCTCCTTGAAAGCCAACCATCGCGGAATAAATTGGTATTGCAAATGCCCATGATATCAAGCCACCAGCTACTACTAAAATTCCAATATTTCTACCAACTATATATCCAACTGAAATTAGAGCTGGGGATAAATCTGTTCCAATTCCAAAAATTGAACCCCCTATCGCACGAGCACTAGCCGCCTCAACGTGCCACATACCAAAACCTTGCTGGAACAATTTCATTAAACCTCCCGCCAGACTTGTTAGTGCAATTGTTCCAAGTCCACCGCTATTTTCAGTAGATTTTTCCTGTTTGGCTTCATCGCCGGCTCTAAGCACAGCTGCAGTAGCAACACCTTCGGGGTAAGTTAGTTTAGCATTAATAATTAAGGCACGTCTTAGTGGCACAGTAAATAGAACACCAATTACACCCCCAATGGCTGCAATCTTAGCAACTTCAGCATAGTCAAATGAATCCCAATAGCCTAATAAAACTAAGGCCGGTATTGTAAAGATAACACCTGCAGCTAGAGACTCGCCAGCCGATGCTGCAGTTTGAACAATATTATTTTCACGAATATTTGAATTTTTAAAGAGCGAAAGAACGCCCATTGAAATCACAGCAGCAGGAATAGATGCGGATACAGTCATACCAGCAAAAAGTCCTAAGTATGCATTGGCACCAGCTAAAATCATCGAAAGAATGATTCCAAGGAAAACAGCTTTAATTGTGATTTCGGAATTTTGATTATTTGACATATTTATCCTAGTTGATGTTCAAAAAAAAATATGATATACGTAACGATTAAACAAGTATAGAAATAAATTTTTATTTTTTTGTACCTATTTTATAATCTTTTTAATTTATTAATGAATGGGGTGCTGTTATTTAAGCAGGTGATAATGGCTGAGAATAAACCCGAGTACCTGATCTGGATAATACCAGCGTAGGAATCGAATTATGAAAAAATTTATTTACCACAATCTTCCCTTATTTTTTTTCTTCTCTTTTTCAATGTCGCAAAACATTTCCGTATCAGGTATTGTGATCAATGATCAAACCCAATCTCCTTTATCAAACGTAAATATCGTATTCAATAATAGTGGTACGGTTACCAATCAAAATGGCAAGTTCAAATTTTTTACAAATATTGGGGATAGTTTATCCTTTTCCCATATAGGTTATAAATCCGTAAAAATGGAGGCTAGAGCTAATCTGGTCGTACTTATGCATCCATCCTCATTGATTGGTAGTTCTATTGATGTGAGCGCATATAGAGCTATTTCAGGACTGACCCCTGTATCCTTTTCAAGCCTAACAAAAGAAGAGATTAAGCTCAAATATACAGTGCAAGATATTCCCATGGTTCTTTCAACTGAGCCGGGTGTTTGGGCTTATAGTGAGAGCGGGAATGGGACAGGCTATTCATACGCCTCTATTCGAGGTTTTGACCAAAGCAGGATTGCCGTCCTTTTTGATGGAGTTCCAATGAACGATAATGAGAGTCACCAAGTCTATTGGGTAGATCATGGAGATCTGTTATCTGATGCTAAGGATATACAAATACAACGCGGCATTGGTACTAGTTTATACGGATCTTCTTCGATTGGTGGCTCTATTAATGTTAGAACTCAAATTGATAGTGAATCACGCGAAATTAACATGTCGCATGGCTTTGGAAATTGGAACACAAAAAAATACCGATTAAAATATCTATCCGGAAAAGATTTAGGTGAAAATACCAGTTTAGCGATTCGAATGTCAGCGATAGACTCAGATGGTTATAGAAAAGAACATGGATCATCTCAAAGAGGTATATTTTTTGGGTTAGAGCATCGAGGTGAAATGATTAAGAATCAGTTTAGAGCAATTATTGGATTTGAGAATACTCAGTTAGCATGGGATGGAATTGCAAAAGCTGATATTGAAAATCTTAATAAAAGACGCGCAGGCAATAAAGCTTATACGGATGATTTTTTACAGCAGATTTATTCATTGAACTCTACTGCAAAGTTTAATGAAAATTTCTCATTTAGAAATGTTAGTTACCTGGTTTTGGGCAAAGGGTATTACGAAGTCTTTAAGCAAGGACAGGACTATTATTCCTACAACTTAGATATTAATAATATCTATGATGATCAAACTGAATTATCCATAACAACTGATTTACTTAGACGCAAATGGATTGAAAATAATTATTACGGTATCGTACCCATGCTTACTTATAGTAATAGTGATATACGATTTGATATTGGTGGAGAATTTAGAGCGTACAAGGGTGATCACTTCGGAGAGGTTACCGCATTTTCTGCCACTCAGCTTAGTGCTCAATTTTCTAGTAATTGGCATAGGTATTATCAGTACCTTGGAAAGAAAAATATTTTAACAGGGTTTGCGAGAGTTCTTTGGTCTCCTACCAATCAGCCTTTCGCAGTATCGATTGATTTGCAAAATCAGAATATTCATTGGGATTTAAATCAAGATAAGATTGGGCATGCCGCTGGGCATAATTTATCTGCTGATTGGAATTTTTTAAATCCTAGAATAGGCATGCTATGGGAGATAAGTGACTCCTTGAGTTGGTTTGTTAATATAGGAAAGACACAGCAAGAGCCTGCTGATAATCAAATTATCACACCAGATGATATGTTTAGTCAGCCCGTTATGGCTGCGAATGAGGTTGTTTTTGATTTAGAATTAGGAATGAATTTTTCATTCAATAATGGCTATGCAAAGATCAATGGCTACAGGATTCTATTATTGAATGAACAATTAAAAAATATCAATCTAGAGCAAGAAGGGGAGTACAGTTATTTTTCAGCAGACTCAACAACGCACAGCGGATTTGAATATGAATCTTATTTTCAAATCAATAATAAGACTTCTATTGCTATAAATGGCGCAATGCAGATGAATGTCTTTAACAATGGAAATTTTTTACCAAACAATCCCTCCAGTTTGTTCAATTTATCTATGAATTATGATTTAAATGAGAAACTATTATTATTTGCACACCTAAAAAGAATTGGTGGGATGTATATTGATAATGTCAATTCTGAAGATGGATACATAAAGGGCTATGGAGTTATTGATTTAGGAG
>JAYZHP010000119.1:0-4586 GCA_036166415.1 Fidelibacterota bacterium
GTTCCAGACTTAAAGGGAAGACTAGGTATTCTTGAGGTGCACTCAAAGAAGATTGTTATTAATCGAAAGAAGGTAGATCTTAAAGCAATAGCACAAGGAACACCAGGGATGGTTGGAGCTGATCTTGAAAATATTGTAAATGAAGCTGCATTATTAGCAGCTAGAAAAAAGAAGAAATCAGTTGAAATGTCTGACTTTGAAGAAGCGAAAGATAAAGTAATGATGGGTGTTCAAAGGACCAGTGTTGTATTATCTGATGAAGAAAAAAAGATTACGGCTTATCATGAAGGCGGTCATACTCTTGTCGCGGCGAGAACAAAAGGCGCAGACCCTGTTCATAAAGTTACAATCATTCCTAGAGGTCAGGCATTAGGCGTTACCATGCAACTTCCAATGGATGAAAAGCATGGATACTCTAGAGAATATATTAATGGTAGATTAGCAATTTTAATGGGTGGAAGAGCTGCTGAAGAGTTAATTTTTAAAGAAATGACTACTGGAGCTGGAAATGACATTGAACAGGCTACAAGCATCGCAAGAAAAATGGTCTGCGAATGGGGAATGAGTGATGTTGTTGGTCCTATGACATACGGTAAAAAGAATGAGGAGATTTTCCTTGGCAGGGAAATTCAAAGCCAGCGAGATTATTCTGAAGAAATGGCTAGAATTATAGACAAAGAAGTAGTAAAAATTGTTCGCAAAGCCCAGTTAACTGCAAAGAAAATATTAAAGAAAGATATATCAAAATTACATGATTTAGCTGAAGCGTTATTAAAGTATGAAACGATTAATGGCGATGATGTACAATCTATTGTTAATGGAAAAAAAATGAGACCATCTAAAAATGGCTCAACTCGTAAGGTTTCTAATAAGAAGACTACAAGAAAAAGTTAATCTTAACTTTAAAATTAATTTATTAGACGCCTTGTAATGAGGCGTTTTTTATATATATACGGATGAATAAAGAAAAATTCAATAACTGGCTGGAGAAGCCAGAAAAATGCCTGATAATGGGAATAATTAACATGACCCCTGATTCATTCAGCGATGGGGGAAACTTACATTCAACCAATCAAGCTATTGATTTTGCGTATAAGCTAATAGATAATGGTGCTGATATTCTTGATATTGGTGGTGAATCCTCACGTCCAGGGGCAAATCCCATATCTGATATTGAAGAAATCAATCGCATATCGCCTTTGATTGAAGAGCTAGGCAAAAACACTAATTGTTTAATATCTATTGATACTTATAAGCCAACAACAGCTAAGTTTGCCCTTGATAATGGCGTGGACATTATTAATGATATATCCGGATTAACTTATGATTCTGAAATGGTGGATATTATTTCTAATTTTAATGCGACTGTAGTCATTATGCATATGAAAGGCAACCCTAAAACGATGCAAGAAAATCCTAAATACGTTGATTTGATTAATGATATTAAAGATTTTTTTACTAATCAGATTGAAATTGCTACCAATCATGGCATAGATAAAAAAAATATAATTCTAGATCCTGGAATAGGCTTTGGAAAGGGATTAGATGATAATTTTGAAATCATAGCTAAATTGAAGCAAATTTGCGATATGGGATATCCTGTTTTAGTTGGACCATCGAGGAAGTCGTTTATTGGAGAAACGCTTAACTCACCTGTAAATGATAGGCTTGAGGGAAGCTTGGCAGCTGCAAGCGCTTGTTATATGAATGGGGCAAAGATTGTACGAGTTCATGATGTCAAAGAGACTAAGCAAAATTTATTAATTATTGAAAAAATTATTGAAAGTTCATAAATGGTTCTTTTTGAAATAGGTTTTTTAACCATTACTCTTATTGATGTCATTGATCTAATCCTTGTTAGTTGGCTTTTTCATAAAATATATGACTATTTCAGAGGAACTAGAGCCGGTCAAATGCTGATAGGCTTAATTATCTTAATGATCGGTTCATTTGTTTTTAATGCATTTGGATTTAGCGCATCATCTTGGCTAGTAAATCAATTTCAAACTGTTTTAGTTGTTGCATTTGTAATTCTATTTCAACCTGAACTTAGAAGGCTTCTTATATATGTTGGTCAAACACGTTTTTTTCAGCAAATTTTTAGAGTTGGAACCCCTAGAACCATAACTTCTATCGTGGAAGCTACTACGCAATTGAAAGATAAAGGTTGGGGCGGGTTAATTGTTATCCAAAGAGAGACAGGATTAAGGTCTTACAAAGATCAAGGAACTCAGCTAAGGGCAGAAGTTACTTCTTCATTGTTACTTTCAATTTTTAGCCCTTCTTCGCCTTTGCATGATGGCGCTGTTATAATTCAGAATGATTTAATTGATGCCGCTGCATGCATTTTACCTCTTACTGAAAATAAAATGATTGATCCTGGGATGGGCACTAGACATAGAGCAGCATTGGGAATTTCTGAAGAAACTGATGCTATTGTAGTTTTGGTCTCAGAAGAAAGGTCTCAAATAGCAGTTGCTGAAAATTCAAAATTTATTGATACTGATCTAGATGAGGCTGGGCTAACAAAATATCTTAATGACAAAATGTTTATTTCAACAGGAGATTAGAGTATTAATTTCAAGTATGGATTTTAATGATTTAAAAGAACTTTTTGTCAGAACAGAAAAGAAGTATTCTGAATTGCGGAGGCATCTTTGACCTTACATCAAAAGAAGATGATTTAAATAAAATGCGTGAGCGTACCTCTGGCCAAAATTTTTGGAATGATAATCAATCTGCGTCTCTTCATTTAAAAAAAATTTCTATCCTAGAAAAAGAAATCAGCCTTTGGAAAAAAATTGATCGTTCGTTAAATGATGTTAATGTGCTAATTGAATTTTATGAATCTGGAGATGTTTCAATTGAAGAAATAAAAACTGAATTGAAAAATTTTGTTGATTCAGTCCATGATATCGAGTTAAAAACTATATTAGGGGAACCTCAAGATATTCAAAATGCTATTATGACTATACATCCCGGAGCCGGGGGTACAGAAAGCCAAGATTGGGCTGAAATGTTATATAGAATGTATAGTAGATGGCTTGAGGCCAAAGGATTTAAAAAAAGCGTAATAGACTACCAGCCAGGAGATGAAGCTGGCATAAAAGATATTACTGTCGAAATTGAAGGAGAATATGCCTACGGTTTTTTAAAGGCTGAAGTTGGAGTGCATAGGCTAGTTAGGATATCGCCTTTTGATTCAAATAGTCGCAGACATACCTCATTTGCATCAGTTTTTATATACCCTTCATCTGATGATGAAATTGAAATTGAAATTGATCAAAACGATCTTAGAGTTGATACTTATAGAGCAAGTGGAGCTGGTGGTCAACATGTTAATAAAACGGATTCTGCAATTCGCATTACCCATCTACCAACTGGTTTGGTAGTTCAGTGTCAAAATCAAAGGAGTCAGCATAAAAATAAGGCATCAGCTTTAAAGGTATTAAAAGCGAGGCTATATCAACTTGAGCTTGACAAAGAAAAGGAAGCTATAAAAAATCTGGAAAATAAAAAAATGGATATAGCTTGGGGAAGTCAAATTCGATCATACGTTTTTCATCCATATAATCTTGTTAAGGATCATAGAACTAATCAAGAAACTGGCAATATTTCCGCAGTAATGGATGGTAAAATTGATGATTTTATACGATCATTTTTAATTTATAGTATTGATAGTAATTAATTATAACTTGAAAGAAAAATTTTATGTCAGAAGAACAAAAAAGTCTTAATCAAATTATAAAAATTCGCAAAGAAAAATTAGAAAAAATTATTTCTAAAGGGATTAATCCCTTCCCACCATCATTTAAACCATCGCACGTAAGCAATGAAATTTTACTAAACTTTAAAAAATATGAAAATAAGTCAGTTATCCTTGCAGGTAGAATAGTATCAATACGAAAAATGGGAAAAGCTTCTTTTTTTCATATTCAGGATACTGCTGGAAAAATTCAGATTTTTATCAAGAAAGATCAAATTGGTGAATCTGAATATGAGAATTTTCAACTAATGGATATTGGTGATATTGTAGGTGTAAAAGGAGATGTTTTTAAAACAAAGGTTGGTGAAGTTTCGGTCAATATTGAATCCATGACGATTCTTTGTAAATCTATTCGGCCGCTTCCAATTGTAAAAGAAAAAGATGATGAAATTTATGATGCATTTGCGAGCAAGGAACAGAGATATAGAAACAGACATCTAGATTTGATTGTTAATCCACACGTTAGAGAAACTTTTATAAAAAGGACAAAAATTATTAGAGGTATTAGATCATTTTTAGATGATCTTGGATTTCTTGAAGTGGAAACACCTGTTCTTCAGCCGATTTATGGAGGAGCAAATGCCAAGCCTTTTACGACACATCACAATGCTCTAGATCAGAAATTCTTTCTTAGAATAGCTGATGAACTCTACTTAAAACGACTAGTTATAGGTGGAATAGATAGGGTTTATGAGATTGCTAAAGATTTTCGCAATGAAGGAATGGATCGCAATCATAATCCTGAATTTACAATGCTAGAGTTCTATTGGGCTTACGCAGATTATGAAGATAATATGAATTTAGTAGAAGAAATGATCCA
>JAYZHP010000120.1:0-27575 GCA_036166415.1 Fidelibacterota bacterium
TATCATTTTTTTCTGTTTGTTTATCAGCGGCGCTCGTCTCTTTTATTGCAGTTTTATTTGATTCTGGCATAGCTGGCCGTTCTGCTGTGCCCTTATTGATTTTCATTATAAGGGATTTTGATTTAGCGCGTAGAACCTTATACTCAAGAGCTTTTAGTGGGGCTTCATCACCATCTAATGCTTGATTGACTACTGTTGCAATAATATCCTCTGGATTTAGTGAAGTAGTGGCTTGTTGTATATTTTCAGTTTGTGTTGATTCGGTTGTTGTTTTAGGTGAAGCCTCTCCAGCCTCTGGCATAGATGGTCGTTCTGCTGTGCCCTTATTGATTTTAATCAATAGCGCTTTAGCTTTCCCCCTTGCATAGACATCATTTGTTGCTTTTATTATGTTTGTATCACCATCTAGTGTTTTATTAACTAAATAAGCCGCCATTTTATTACGGTCAGCAAACAAATTATCAGTTGATGAATCTGAGGTAGTTGATTCCTTTGAATTTTGTGTGTCAGATTTAAATTCTTCTTCAGGTATAAAATAGCCTAGATTATCTAATATTTTTGATTTGTTACTATCGAAGCCCCATACACTCATAAATGAAAAGGGACCATAGCTTTTTCTTGTGCAGGATAGAGTAGTGCCTTCAGAATGTGTATTTAGATCAAATGAAACATACTCCTTATGCAAAGGGTTGTATTGCATAATCATTTCTAGTTTCTTGTTTGGCACAACTGACGCAATCATAGCTTTACCATTAGGAAACGGCCCCTTGGGCTTTATCTTTAATAATGAACCGGGAGCAAAAATAAATTTATCAAATGAATATCGATGTACATACCTATCAGTATCTACAACTGGTAGAATTCTACCAACACCGGGAAACCAATAATTATAATCTGAAAGATTAGATATAGCACGCCAAACGGAATCTATTGATGCTGCATAATTATGACGTACAAAGGTCCCCGACTCAAAAGGGGAAAGATATGTAGAAACCTCGCTTGTTGTAGTTTGATCTTTTGCAGTATCAAGTACAAATAAGACGGTAACTACCAAAAAAGCAATCATAGCTATGATTAAAACCATTGATTATATCCCATATAAGAATTGTAAATTTAACATCGGCAATTTAAATATCGAAGATTTTGATTGGAGGAGTTGTGAATTCAATAAATGCACAAGAATTAAAGAAATTAAAAGATAATAATAAAAATTTTACTCTTTTAGATGTTCGTGAAAATGATGAGTTAAGCATAGCAAAAATTGATCCCCATAAACATATCCCCATGGGCGAAATACAAGGCAGGCATGATGAATTAAATAAAAATGAACTTATAGTAGTTATGTGTCACGGCGGATTTAGATCAGCTAGAGTTTGTAAATTTCTAAATAATGAGGGCTATAATGCTATTAATTTTACGGGTGGGATAAGATCATGGTCGAGTGAAATAGACCCATCTGTTCCTCAGTATTAGTGTTTAAAACAGCGAACCCCAGTTAATGCCATAGCAATTGAATGTTCATTGCACGCATCAATAATTTCCTGATCCCTTACGGATCCACCAGGCTGAATAATAGTTTTGATACCGCTTGCAGCAATTTTATCAATGCTATCTCTAAATGGGAAAAATGCATCAGAAAGTAATATTGAACCATCAAGTTGGTCCTTTGATTTAGCAATAGCGATATCAACGGAATCCACACGACTAACCTGACCCGCGCCAACTCCTAGAGTAGTACCATTCTTGACGATTAATATGCCATTAGATTTAACATGTTTTAATACAGACCAGCCAAAAAGGATAGTTTGATGATCTGATTGATTTATAGAATTATTGGTAACCGATTTGAGTTTTTCAATATTTAGTATAATAGAATCATCATGTTGTAATAATAATCCACCATGAATATTTCGCATGGCGGTTGCCTCTTTAAATTGGTTTAAATTTTTCAATTCTATTACACGAAGATTTTTTTTATTAGAGAAAATATCTAATGCATTATCAGTAAATCCTGGAGCCACAATAATTTCAATAAAAAAATCCTTCAACTGGGTAGCGATGTTCTTATTACATTCACGATTTAATGCAACAACTCCGCCAAATGCTGATAGGCGATCAGCGTTCAATGCGTTTATAAAGGCATCATTAATATTATCTGATATAGCTGCACCACATGGATTTGCATGTTTAATTATAGCACAAGCTGCATCCTTAAATTCTGTAATACATGATACGGCCGCATCGGCATCCATAATGTTATTATATGATAATTCCTTTCCTTGATGAATAGTTGATCTCAATATACCTGCAATAGATTGTTCATTAATATATACTGAGGATTTTTGTTGTGGGTTTTCACCATAACGTAAATCAGCAAATTTTTTATATGCCATACTTAATTGATCTGGAAATTCATCATCAGAAAAATATTGATTGATCGCAGATTCATATTGTGCTGTAAGCATAAATGCTTTTTTTGCCATTTTTGCTCTAAATTCGTAAGATACGTTTCCGTCACCATCTAAGCATTGAATTAAATTATTATAATCATCAGGGTCTACAATGACGCACACCCAACCAAGATTTTTGGCGGCTGAACGAATCATTGTTGGGCCACCAATATCAATATTTTCTAACGCCATTGATAGAGAGCAATTATCTTGCGATACGGTTTTAGCAAAAGGATATAGGTTACATATAACCAAATCAATATATTGAATATTATTTTCAGTAACTTCGGAATCATGAACATCTCGTAGGGCCAACACACCACCAGCTATTAATGGATTTAGTGTTTTAACCCTTCCATCCATTATTTCTGGGAATCCAGTAAAATTATTTAAATCAGTTACGGGTATATTAGACTGTTTTAGTTTATTTGCTGTTCCCCCAGTTGAAATAATTTCGACATTTAAAGCGTCCAACTTTTCTGATAGATCAACAACATTAGTTTTATCATATACTGAAATAAGCGCCCTGTTAATTTTGATGGGTCCCTCATTAATTATTATATCATTAAGCATAGGTTTTTTTCTCAATCATATTAATAGCTTCAATAAATGCTTTTCCTTCAAGTTTTTGCACCCTCTGTTTTAATGAATCAACATTATCATCTTTAAAAACCGCACATTTTTTTTGAATTAAGATAGGTCCCCCATCTACATCCTCAGTTACAAAATGTATGGTACAGCCTGTTTCATTATCATTATTTAATAGCACTTGTTTATGAACATCATTGTTTATACCACCAGCATATTTAGGAAGTAACGATGGGTGTACATTAAGAATTTTATCTTTCCACTCTTGACAAAATTTATTCGATAAAATTTTCATAAAACCTATTAATAAAATGATATCAACATTACATCTAGAAAAATTCTCTGTGAGAATATTTGCAAATTCATCCCGACCAATATTTTTGTCAGAAATGAATTTATTAGGTATGCTGTGCTTATTGGCCCTTTCAAGTATATATGCACTCTGAATATTAGATATAACCATATTTATTTCAGCATTCAATATGCCCAACTCTATAGCATTAATAATTGCCTGCAAGTCTGTTCCTTTTGTTGAGCCTAAAACTCCTAATTTTAACATCGAATCTTTTCCATATTTGCTTTTCTTCTATCAATTAATTCTTGAGTTCCAATATCAGCACGATGAAAAAGAGGACCCTTAACCTTTTTAATATTTTCTTCAGCAGATTTTTCCGCATCAATAATTGTTTCCGCTATTGATGTGACCGCTAATGTTCTGCTACCCGTTTCAATTAACTCCCCATTTATTATATCCACTGATGCATAGAATATTTGTTCTTTATTTTTGATTTTACTGACATCAATTAATTGATCTTTGACAGGATCGTCGGGGTACCCATTCGGAACAGAATACTTGCATACCGTGGCTTTATTTTCAAATACGATTTTAATTTTATCTAAATCACCCGATACCATTTTAATACATATATCAATTAGATCAGTTTTTAATATCGACAAAACATTCATTGCTTCTGGGTCACCAAATCTCGCATTATACTCAATTAGTTTAATGCCATCCTTAACTGCCATAAATCCGCCGTATAGTATTCCAATATAGTCTTTACCTGTTTTATTTTTCAAGGCCTGCATTGTCAGCGTGTTTATTTTTTTTGCTTTTTCTAGATCACGGGCTTGTAAAAAAGGCAAAGAATGATCGGAATCAGAGTATGTTCCCATTCCTCCAGTATTGGGACCCATATCGTTTTCATAAGCTCTTTTATGGTCTTGCACTATCGGCATATGTTGAATATTTTTTCCATCACAAAAACTCATTAGTGAAAACTCTTCACCAACAAACTTTTCTTCGACTACAAAACTTCCCCCATCTTTTATTAGACTATTACAATAGTCTAATGCATCAGAAATGGTTATAATATGTTCGCCAAATACCTTAACCCCTTTACCGCCAGCAAGCCCATCGTACTTAATCACAAATTCATTGTTTAATTCATCAAAATATTCTTTAACACCGCTTAAAGACGTAAATGATTTAAACATAGGGGCTCCAGGAATTTTATAGTCAGCTTGCAGATTTCTAGTGAAGCTTTTAGATGTTTCAATCATTGCTAATTCTTTACTAGGGCCAATTACTTTGATATTATTATCCCATAAGACATCTGCTAATCCAGCTTCTAGAGGGTTTTCGGGACCTATGATTGCATAGTTTATATTTTTTTTAATCGCATAGCCAGCAACAAAACTTGGATTATTAAAATCACCAACAATATACTCCATGCATAATTCCATAATACCTGGATTATGACTACTTCCTATGCAGAAAATATTATGATCCAATTTTGATAATGATAAAGTTTTTACAAGAGCATGTTCTCTTGCTCCAGATCCAATGACTAATATATTGTACAACACCTATTAAGCCACTAGGCTATTCGCTTAGAGTCTTCGCGACTATTTTCAAGATTATTTAGAAATTCTTTAGTGACATCTCCCGTACAGTATTTCCCAGAGAAAACAGAATCTTCAAAATTTTCAATATCTGGGTTTCCCATTTGCGCAGATCGCTTCAGATCATCAAGGTCTTGGTATATCAACTCATCTGCCCCAATGTAATTTTTAATTTGTCTTATAGATTTATTATGTGCAATCAATTCTTTTGTAGCTGGCATATCAATACCATATACATTTTGGAACCTAACAGGTGGAGAAGCAGATGCAAAAAATACCTTCTTTGCACCACATTTTCTTACCATTTGAATTATTTTTTTAGATGTATGTCCCCTAACAATTGAATCGTCAACAAGTAGCACATTTTTTCCTTTGAATTCGAGTTCAATCGGATTCAATTTTTGCGCTACAGATTTTTTTCTGGTTGATTGTCCTGGCATAATAAATGTTCTGCCTATATATCTATTTTTCATAAACCCTTCGCGATATTTTGCACCAACCTTGTAAGCTACTTGCATTGCGCAGGTTCTACTGGTGTCTGGAATCGGAATAACCACATCTATATTTAATGAATCATATTCCTTAATTATTTTTTCACCTAAATAATCTCCCATTCTCAATCTTGCCTTATGTACCGATATTGAATCAATCGTAGAGTCAGGGCGAGAAAAATAAACAAATTCAAATAGACAAGGGTTGTGACGAATATTCTTTACAAGAACCTTTTGCGATAACTTTCCATCTTCACCAATAACAACCGCTTGTCCTGGACCTATATCTTGTAGATATTTAAAACCTAATGCTGTAAGGGCGCTACTTTCTGAAGCAAGCATATATCCATTATTATTTTTACCCAAAACGATTGGCCTAATACCATGCTTATCCCTAAACGCAATAACTCCAATACCAGCCACGATCATTATTACTGCAAATCCACCCGAAACATTTTTATAAACACTCTCTAGCGCTTTGAAAACATGTGTTTTATTTAATTTTTTGAAGTTTGTTCTTGATAGCTCATAGGCAAAAAGATTTAACAAAACCTCTGAGTCCGAATCTGTATTAAATTGGCAAAAGCGTGTTTTTAATAATTTTGTTTTAATACGATCACTGTTTGTGAGCGTTCCATTATGAGCAAGAGTTATACTTACAGGGTTTGCTGTGTAAAAAGGTTGCGACTCAGTAACATCATCGCAACCAGATGTAGGATAGCGCACATGTCCAATCCCAATATTTCCTGAAAGCTTAAGCAACTCATTTGATTTAAAGACCTCACTAACTAAGCCAAGCTCTTTATATGTAAACATTTTTGTGTTGTCCCAGGTAGCGATTCCGGCAGCGTCTTGACCACGATGTTGAACCTGAATCAATGCATCATAGATATCGGTGCATACATCATTTTTTGTATTATATATTCCTACAATTCCACACATTTATATCAATCCAGTAATTTTTGAAGCTAAACCGATATAATTATGTGGCGTTAATGAAAGCAGGCGCCTCTTTTCATTATCTGAAATGTTTAGCTCCATAATAAAGGATTCCAATGATTTTTGATTGATATTATGCCCTCTTGTCAATTCTTTAAGTTTTTCATAGGCGCTATCATTCCCATTTTTACGCAATATTGTTTGTATTGCTTCTGCTAGAACTTCCCAATGATTATTCAGCTCGATGTCTAATTGAGCTTTGTTAATTTTAATGCGCTTAAGGCCTTTCAAAATATTTTTTATTGCCAATACTGAATGCCCCATAGCAACCCCTTGATTTCTTAACACTGTAGAATCGCTAAGATCCCGTTGCATTCGTGAGATTGGAAGCTTTATAGCAAGATGGTTTAAAATAGCATTTGAGATCCCCATATTTCCCTCAGCGTTTTCAAATTGGATTGGATTAATTTTATGTGGCATAGCCGATGAACCAACTTCATCTTTGATTTTTTTTTGCTCAAGAATACCACGCGATATATAATACCAAAAATCTCTACTTAGATCAATTAGTATTGAATTGACACGCACCATTTGATGATAGCTCTCAGACATTGAATCATGTGGCTCTATTTGTGTTGTAATTAGATTTGGCTCTAATCCGACCGATTTAATAAACCCTTTAGCAAATAGCATCCAATTTACATTTGGGTAAGCGACATAATGCGTGGACCATGTTCCGGTAGCACCACCAAATTTTCCAAGAAATGATTGTGATTTTATTTGAATAGCTTGGCGTTTTAATCTAGTATGATATACAGCTAACTCTTTTCCAAATGTAGTTGGAGTGGCAGGCTGCCCATGTGTCATGGATAGCATAGGAACAGTGCTATATTGCTTTGCAAGCTTTTTCAATTCTGTATTTAGCGATTTAATTAGAGGGCTAAAAACATTTTCTAATGCATTTTTCCACATGAGCGTATACGATAGATTATTTATATCTTCAGATGTTAGCGCAAAATGAATCCAGGGATGTAATGATTTGTCAACTTTTTCACGAATATAATATTCAACCGCTTTAACATCGTGGTTTGTTTTGTTTTCAATTTTTTTAATTCTTCTTGCGCCTGCATTATTAAAATCCAAATAGATTTTTCTATATCCATCTTGTTTTTGCTTACTAATTGGAGATAACTCTTTTATTGACTTTTCGTTTGATAGCGCAATTAGATATTCTATTTCTATCTGTAATCGATAGCGCATCAGGGCTGTTTCACTAAAATACGGGAGAAGGTCTGCTATGCTAGAAGCATAACGACCATCAAGCGGTGAAATTCTTTCGTTCACACTACTCCTTATTTATTTTATTGTAGTCATACACCAAAAATCCGTTTTACAGCTAACGCGCAGTTTCCTGGATCAATAACTGTTAAGACCGGTGTTTGACTTGGCATCTGTAGTGTTGAGTGAATGTTTACTAGCATGTCAGATTTATCTGAAAACGGAGGACACCCTATAGTAGGAAATTCAGAATTAGCCGCAACAAAACCCGATAGGGCATTTGATCTCCCTGCAATTGTGATGTATATCACTTTTTTTTCATCCTGATTATTGTTCAATATTTCTAAAACCTTTAATGGCTGCTTATGTGCAGATGCTGCATGTTGCTCCCATTTTATATTATATTGATCTAATTGATCAGTTATTTTTTTAGCATGAGGCTCATCGGCTGTAGAGCCCATTATAATTATAGCTTTCATAAACTATCCTTTAAATTGTGATTTATCCTTTCATTGATTGCTAAATCATTATTGGGAAAGGGAAAATCGTTCCCGGTAATAGTTTCATATAAATAAATATATCGTCTTGAAAGTTCAACAACCAATTCTTCAGGTGCATCAGGTAGGGTTTCATCATTATATGGATCACAGTTATCAACAAACCATAGCCTCAGAAACTCTTTATCAATGTTCTGCGGCTCTTTTCCATCTTCTATCCTTGCCTGGTAAGTATCAGCAACCCAGTATCTACTAGAGTCTGGAGTATGTATTTCATCAATTAATACAATATTACCATCAACATCTTTACCCATCTCATATTTTGTGTCTACTAAAATCATGCCATGCGCTAATGCAGTTTTTTGCCCAAACTCAAAAAGCTCCATTGCCTTATTGCTGCAATAATTCCAATCCGCTTCAGACATCCAGCCTTCGCTAACAATTTCATCGGGCGCTATTGGCCTATCATGCTGTTCTTCTTTAGTGGTTGGGGTAATCATATTTTTTTCTAGCCGCTGATTTTTTTGAAGACCCTCCGGTAGCTTGTTGCCGCAATATTCTCTATCACCATTATTATATACAGTCCATAGTGAAGTGCTCGTGCTGCCAGTAATAAAACCTCTAACGACAAATTCAATTGGGAATACATCGCATTTTTTAGCAAGCGTTACATTTGGGTCAGGTATATCAATAACATGATTTTGAATAATATCCTTGGTTTGTTCAAACCACCAGGCACTGGTCAAGTTAAGGACTTGACCTTTATATGGTATAGATGCTAGCACTCGGTCAAATGCACTTTGCCGATCAGTAGTAATTAGCGCTAGTTTATTCCCAAGATCGTATTGGTCTCTAACCTTACCTGTTTTCTTAGTTCCAGATTTAAGATCTGTATGTGTTAGTGTATTATCAATCGATGATGATATCGATTCTTTATATTTATTTGTTGATTCTATAGTATTCATAGCAATGTGGGTTAAAAAATATGTTTGTTGTTAAAATTGAATTTATTTCATCATCTAAATTACCGCTATTGACATTTACATTCCATATTACTCCGCGTTTTATGTAAGAAATTTCTTTTATATCAAAACGCTTAGTAAGAGACTCATATTTGGCCCGACCGTATATATCATCATTTGGCCTTACTAAAAACGATGCATCATATTTATCATGATTATTTATAATATATTCTTTATTGGAATTAAAAAGCTCCCCGCTATCCATTATTTTATTTAATACCTCTGTTGAGTCGCCATCAATATTTATCTCCCAGTGAATTTGTCGATTAACATCTACATCAAAACCAAGATGACCCAAGGCCGTATTAACTGATTTTGCTTCATTGTCAGTAATAATTAAGTCAACTACCCATTCCGTTGATTTATCATTTATTTGTAAATCTTTAGCCCCTATATTTGAAATATTATAATTTAATGATTGATTAATTATTGGATATTTCTGATCAATAAATTCCTTCATTGATAAGAATATTGCATCGCCTTTTGTTGTCCTTTCTGGGTGTGGCATCATTGCCATTATATTACCAGCCCCATTGCATATAGCAGCAATATTGTTTATTGATCCATTAGGGTTTGTTGGAAACTCATTGATTATTTTTCCAGAGACATCAGAATATTTGAATGCCACCTGATTGTTTTTAATAACCTGCCGTAGCAAACCATCTGGCATAACAAATCTACCTTCACCATGCGCAAGGGGAATATTAATAAGGGTATTAGAATCCAGCTTTCTTGTAAAGGCACATCGATTTGGCTCTGTTGACATTTTAAGGTTTGTCCAAGTATTATAATAACCAACGCCAACAACTTCTCCATCAACAACCCGTTTGTTATCTGTTAGTGCTGCCCCAATCGAATAATTTTTTAAACCCGGGACAAGACCGCTTTCAACCAATATTTGAGCACCATTACATATTCCAAGAACAGGTTTACCTTTTTCTGATTCAGCTTTGATTTGCTCCATAATTGGATCCAAAGCGGCTATGATTCCTGCACGAGAACGGTCTTCATATGAAAATCCACCAACAATAATAAAACCATCCAAATCGGATAATATATCATGAGAGCTGTTCCACAACACCTCATGAGGTTGCATTCCAACACGCAAACAAGCCATAAATGTTTCTCGTTCAGTGTTTGAACCCGGGAATTGAATTATACCTATTTTATGCAATTACTACATCCTTGTTTCCAGAGGAAATTTTTCCAATTTCAAATACAGGGGTTAGTTTGCTTAAAACAGTTTTCACATCATCAACTTTTAATGGGTCAACTATAATTGCCATCCCAATTCCCATATTAAATGTCCTGAACATTTCATCATCATCAATTGAACCAATTGATTGCATAGTTTTAAAAAGAGGCAAAATTGGCCATGTTCCTAAATCAATTTTTGCCCCACAACTATCGGGAAGGATGCGCGGTATATTTTCAACCATACCCCCACCGGTAATATGAGCAATTCCTTTTATTTCAATATTTGAATCCAATAAAGTAAAAATATGATTTGTGTAGTTAATATGTGGTTCAAGCAATGCTAGCCCCACAGAGGTTTCTAGATCAGGAATGACATCATTTATATCATACTTACCAATTTCAAAAAATAATTTTCTCGCAAAAGAATATCCATTGGTATGCAAGCCATTAGATGGTAAGCCAAGTATTATATCGCCTACATTTATTTTATTGCCATCAATTATTTTATCACGTTCAACAACCCCGGTAATAACCCCAACTAAGTCATGCTCACCTGGAAGGTAAGTGTCAGGCATTTCTGCAGTTTCACCACCTACAAGGGATACACCAGTATCTGAACATGCCGTAACCATGCCAGAGACAATTTGATCAATTATATCAGGTTCTAACTTATCATTGGCGATGTAGTCTAAAAAAGTCAAGGGCCTAGCACCCATGACTAAAATATCATTAGCTGCAGCGCTTAATAAATCTATACCAATCGTATCATATTTTTTCATTTTCCTTGCAATAATGGTTTTAGTTCCAACACCATCAATGCTCTGAACCATTATGGGGTCTTTATATTTTGAAGCAATCTCTTTAAGGCTATACAGCGAACCAAACCCACCAATTCCAGTGAGTACATTTTCTGAAAATGTAGATTTTACCTTGCCTTTTATTTTATCAACAGCCTCATTTCCAGCATCAATATCAACCCCAGCTGCTTTATAGTTTATTTTTTTCAAAATTGCATCTTCATAGTTTGTTTGTTAATCCATTTTCCCAAGCATCTCGACCTTGCTCAATTGATATATTAAGCGCATCATTAATCATTATGTTATTGCTGACAGTTTTTCCAATAACAAATACTTCCAAATCATATTCAGAAAAGCATTTCGTTATATTATCAATGTTTTCATCGCTAGCCTCTAATAAAAAACCACCAGTTTCTGAAAATAATATTTCATCGACCCTTAAATTGGATTCGATCGAAACCTTACAGCCAATATTATTTTTAAATGTCATTTCAGCTAAAGCCACCGCAATTCCGCCATCTGAGATATCATGACAGGATAATACTCTATCATTATCAATACAATCGGTTAATGCATAAATCTGGTTTTTGACCTCCTGTAAATCCGGTTTTGGTAAATTCGAACCCAATTCATTATTTAAATGAAAATAAGCAGATCCGCCCATTTCATTTTTACGCTGACCAACCATAATTATATTAGAACCAATAGATGTAAAGGCCATACCAATAGTTTTGTTGATATTATTAATTTTTCCAAGACAACTCACAATTGGGCTTGCTGGTATAGAGCCACTTCTTGATTCATTATAGAAACTAACATTGCCGGCAATGATTGGGGTGGCATGGCTTGGATTATCTTTTAAAGTAATTGTGCTACATGCATCTGATATTCCACGAACACTTTCTACGAATTCCCACATTTGATTTTCTTTTTCAGGATTTCCAAAACATAAACAATCTGTAAGAGCATGGGGCGTTGCCCCAACTGCCGCAACATTTCTCATAGATTCAACTACAGCATTTACGCCAGCCCAATAAGGATCAACCATACCATACAAAGGGTTATGATCGGTTGATAGGGCAATTCCTGTTTGTCTGATTTCTTTGGGATAATTTTTTGAATTAAATGGCGCCATAACACCGCTATCTGCTAGGCCAGACTCTATCATTGTTCTACCTTGTACTTGTTTATCATATTTATCATATACCGTTTTTCGGCTCGCAATGTTTTCATGAGATAATAATTTTAATAATACAGAACCGTAGTCAGCAACCTGGCTCAATTCCGGGGTATCATCCCTTTTATTTATAGCCGTGAATTTTCTTTCATATAAAAACCCTCTAGTAACTTGATTGGCTTTAGCATCAACGATTGTTTCCCCATTATAATGCACAACATATTGACCATCTGATCTTATTTTACCAATCTGGGATGCCATTGCTCCATCGCTGACAGCAGGAAGATTATAAGTTTTATTATAATGATCTAAAATCAGTTGCGTTATATCTGGTGGGCATACCCACATAAACCTTTCCTGTGTTTCACTACAAAGATAGAAGGATGGATGCAGTCCTTCCATACCAGTGTGTACCCTGTCCAACCAAACCTCTGAACCGTAGCCTGAAGTTTCAGCAAGCTCTACGCTAGCACACGCGACGCCCCCTGCCCCTAAATCCTTGAATCCAACCTTATCAATTAAGCCCATCTCCTTTATTATATCAAATAAAGCATATGATGATTTTAATAGATGTCTTTCTAAAAATGCATTTGGCTCTTGTACTGCACCTTTATTTTGATCTTTTTTATCTTCTTCTAGTTCAAGCGAAGCAAAGCTTGCACCACCAAATCCGCTATTATCTGTAGGCTTACCAATAAGAATTAAATCATAGCCATCCGCGTTTTGCGGTGCATAAGAATGGATAATATGATCTTCTCTTACAATACCAAGAGTCACAAGAGTCACAAGACAATTCTCATTATATCCGCTATGATAATAAATGTCACCACCAATATTTGGTATACCCAATGGATTTCCATAGCCAGCAACTCCAGAGACAACACCATCGTTTATCCATTTGGTTTTTTTATTATTTATTTCCCCAAATCGAAATGAATCTGTACAGGCTATAACCTCTGCGCCCATACACATAACATCACGAACATTACCGCCAACACCAGTAGCAGCGCCTTCGTATGGAACAATCTGGGATGGATGGTTGTGACTTTCATGACTCATAACAACACACCATCTATTTCCACTTTGATCTGTTGCTACCGCAACAACTCCAGCATCTTCCTTCGCGCCAAGCACTACATCTGGACCCTCTGTCGTAAATTGTTTTAAATGAGTGCGACTGCTTTTATAGCTACAGTGTTCAGATCCTTGTATAGAAAAAAGAACCAGCTCTGGAAGAGAAGGAGCGCGTCCCAACATTTCATTTTGAATTTTTATTACCTCATCAGGTGTAAGAGGTATGTTTAGCTCAGCTAATTTTTTATTGATACCTTGCGTATCTAAATTGCTGAAATCGACAATTTCTTTTGTAAATGCCATAGAGAATATGCCATTAAATTCTTTTTATAACAAAAAACTATCTAATAATAGTTTCATGTCGCTGCGGACCTACTGATACAATTTTGACAGGGCAACCCACTTCATTTTCAATGAAAGTGATATAATTTTTAATTTCAATTGGTAGCGCATCGTATCCCTTATCCCAAACATCTTCCGGCAGATCTCCCCAGCCAGCCAGTTTTTTATAAACAGGCTTTGCATTGCGATAGTGCGTAAGGCTTGCAGGCATTTCTTTAGTTTCAGTATCGTTTATTTTGTATGATGTACATATTGGAATTTCAGGAATGTTATTCAACACATCAAGCTTGGTAAGAGCAATTTCTGTTAATCCGCTTACCCGTACGGCTTGACGAACTTGAACCAGGTCTAACCACCCAATGCGCCTTGGCCTTCCAGTAGTGGTGCCGTATTCACCTCCTTTTTCTCGAATTAAATCTGCATCACTATCTTCAGCCTCGCTTGGTAACGGGCTTTCGCCAACTCTACTTAAATACGCTTTTGTTACACCAATGATTCTATCCACTTTATGAAAGGTTACCCCAGACCCAATTGATATATGACCAGCAGCAGTATTAGATGAGGTAGTAAAAGGATAGATGCCGTGATCCACATCTAGACTAATTCCTTGAGCCCCTTCAAACAGTATACGCTTTCCCTGCATATGTGCTTTGTATAATTCTACCGAAACATCTGCAATATAAGGTTCTAATATTTTGCCATACTGAATATATGTTTCTAATACTTCTTCAATGGTTGGGCTAAAAGATTGACCCAATACATTTTCTATCAATTTTTTATTAAAGGCGAATCCTTTATTTAATTTTTCAGAAAACACCGAAGGCTCTAATAGATCAATCATTCGAATTCCATTTCGAAACATTTTATCAGCGTAAACAGGAGCAATGCCACGATTGGTGCTCCCAGCGGCAAGGCTCTCTTGATGATTAGAAAGGGCACCATCAAGAGCAATGTGATATGGCATAATTACATGCGCCCTATCGCTTACCATTAATTTTGGGTCAACACCTTTATCTTTTAAATAATTGATTTCATCAATTAAGGCTTTTGGGTCTATAACGACTCCATTGCCAATAATGCTCACGGGTCCACCATAAATAACACCAGATGGAATTAGGTGCAGCTTAAAAACATTTCCATCAACGATTACCGTATGCCCTGCATTATTACCACCATGAAACCGGACAACGTAGTCTGAGCCACCCGCAAAGAAATCCGTGATTTTACCTTTACCTTCGTCTCCCCATTGGGCGCCTACAATTGTGGTTATTTCGGATAGGGTGGATTTCATGTAAGGTGTTGCTGGCTGGCCTTTAATATGCGGAAAGAAAACATCAAATAAATTATATTTGTTGTACCTAAGGTTACATTCAATTCATTCAACTATAAAAGAGCGAATTTGATTATTATATAATTTTTTCATTTTTGGAGATTATTAAAATCAACTTTATGCACCTCTTTTACCCCAAGCTTGATACAATGAAAGCGACTCATCACAAGGTTCCATACTAATATCTCTAATTAATTAAAATGGGTTAATCAATGCTAATCGATAATATCTAATAGGGGTTTTATTGTTTTTCCAGTCATCACTTGTTTGTGCGTCACCAGCAGATATGGAAATTGGTCCAAGTGAAAATCGTAATTCATATCCAAATGTTGCTACTTCTTTTAATTGAGAATTGTTTTTCCAGACGTTAGCGTAATCGGAAATTATATTTATAGAAGCTCGTTTTGGAATAAATGGAATACGATATTCTAGAGTGCTAAATACTAATTGATCTCCTACTACATATCCAGACCATCCTCTTGGATTATGGTTTTCAGGAACAAGGCCAGTTGGGTCTCCAACTCCATTTATATAAATAGGTTGATCATTGGTTAGTCCAATATAATCTTGGGCAGGTGGCTTACCAGAATGCTTCATTGATTTTGCCCTAAAATAAACCGCGCTTTTTAAGGGGCCAAGTTTAACCGGTATATTAATGAATGAATCAAATGCTAATCTACTGTATCCAAAATCACCAAAAATTGATGTGTCAGCATATTCAAATTTAAGATTAAGTCCATACCCTTGAAGCGGAGTATTCATATTCCACGAATGAGGTCTCAAATTTTTCCAATAGTAATATAATGATACCAAGCCCTCTTTGCCGCTGTCCGGATAAGGTAGATTTTTAAATCTATCCTCAGGAATAAACTCTACACCACCATTGGTTGTTAATTTACTTCCCATTACGTGATCAAAAAACGAAACACCGAGCCCAATTGTATGATTTGAAGATAGCGATTCAGAGAAATTCATTGGGAATTCCAAATTAAACTCTAGACCATTTTGATATTGAAAAATATTTTTATCATCGTAAATCCGAAAGGATGCGCCCCCCAATAAATAACTATTTCTTGAGGCTGTCAACATCATTAATGGGCCATAATTTGCTGTTAAATATTGCAGCATAAAACCACTGTTATCAATGTTTTGATCATTAATAAGTCCAACAATACCAAACAAATTTTTATTCATTGCATCTGCCCAAACCACTTGAGCAAAGTTCGGAGGAAGTGCTATTAATTGCGCGCGTCTCATGGTTTTCCAAAATTTATATTTATTTGGTTTAGATACAGCAATAGTATCGCTGGGTTTTTGGTGAACAAATGAAACATCAGGACCAGCATTTAACCATGAACTATAGTAAGGGTTCATAGATAATGGTATTGATTTAGTTTTTCTAAATGGATCCATTTTTATCAATCTTACGCTATCAGCTGTATTGATTGCAGATTGTGCTAAAAGTAGATTGTCATTAGGCATCCATTGTTTTGTAATAATTCCGTCACCAGAATCTGTATTATTATTTATTGATCCGTTTGAAAGGTTTGCTGTATATATGTTGGGAACGCCATTGCGATGCGATGTAAATGATATAGCAGTGCCATCCGTATGCCACACCGGACGTGAATCTGCCGCAGCATTTTTAGTTACTCTCTGTAATTGTTTTGATTCAATATCTAAAGTATAAATATCCATGTTGCCAGATGTTGGCGACATGGCAAAGGCTATAGTTTGATAATCTGGAGAAACCGATAGGTGAATAATTTGTGTATTTTCAGCAAAGTCAGTTAAGGGCCTAGTTTCACCATTCAAATTTGATATATAAATATTTGAGGTATCATTATTAACGGTTACAAACGCAATATTAGATGAATCAATCCAAACAGGATATCTTGAACGCATTGAAGAGGTTACCCATTTATCCTTTTTATTTTGCTTATCATATATCTTTATATCGTATACAAGCGCCTGGTTGTCTTTGCTATAATGATATTTATTATAGGCAATTTTATTTCCATTTGGAGACCAAGATAATGCTTCATGAAATCTTCCGTAATCAACCTCTGATTTTTTCCACATCACTTTTTTCTTATATGTTTTATTTATTTCTAATGAATCCTGTTTAGTTTTCTTTTGCTTTTTCTTCAATTTATCAATATTCTTTTTCCATTTATCATATCTCTTTGCTTCTTTGGCTGTATCTCGCTCAGCAATGATTAATGAAACGTCCAGATGGTTTTTATCATATAGCCCAAGTAAGGCTATTTGTGTGCTATCATTATAAAATGAAAATGATTGCATTTTTTTAATTGGCAAGGTCACTACGCTTCCAATCTCATTGTATGCTTCCTTTTGAGATCGGTATCCATAGTAATAGGTATTCATAAGCACTCGCCAATCTTCAACAAATTGCTTTACAGTAATTCCATTTACTTTTTTAAATGCTTCATCAAAATTATACATACCCGCATCATTTCTATACTCGAGAACCTTAACTATGGTTGAGTCCCCAAACCGATCGGACCAATATAATACTTTTGAAAATCCATCTGCATGGGGGTCCCAGATATCCTTTTTTTCAGGATTTATAATTATATGCCTTTTGTGTTCTAAATCCGCACGGTAAGGGCGCCAACTTTCTGTCATATATTCAGCAATCCCATCTGGTACCCACATAGGCAAATCCATTGCAATCATATCCATCGGGAATGGTATCCAGCTTTTAATTTTTTCTATAAAAACAACATGTTGCAATTCATGTGCGATAACTGATTCTAGCCACTTGTCTTTTTCTAGCCATATACCAACATCGTTTTGTTCTACCCAAACGAATACCTGATAAGTTGAAATTACTGCAAATGCATTAGTGAATTCATCTTCGCGCGTTATGGTAATATCAACCGTAGGCATTGTATCAATGTTCATTTGCTGCATCAATGTGGGCATAACATGTTCAGCTATTTTAGCACTCTTTATGGCAGTTTTTTCAAGGCCATCATGGTAGTGTATATTAAACCGTTTCGTTGAAATAGTTTTCCAATCAAGTTCGGGATGATTACGATTTCCAATGGCCCACGTGCCGAATTGGCCAATAATTGGTTGAATAAATATAAGCAAGACCGATAGTCTTAAGATAAATTTTATCATGCTAACCTTTAAGCTTAATTTATATTAATGATTTTGCGACTCTCTCAACACGATCAGAGTCGATAGGTTTTGATAGGCCCATATAGAATGCTAGAAACCACATTACAAAAATACCATAAAATAAAAAGATGATTTGCCAAATCCACAGAGAAGGAAGACCAAATGGCGCCCAAAGACTGGGTGAATTAGGGTCTGAAAATAATGCATTTCCTATTGTTGCAAACGGACCAAACCCAACTAGAAACCAGATAAGGGTAAGCACCCAAGCCAACCTAACCTTTTTCTTTTGATAAAAATTCATACCAGCTACCGTAGATAATAATTCATGAATTCTATTTTTATTATCTTTTTCTAGTTCCGTTTCTTTTGTCAGCCCTGATACAATAAATGTTGTGATAAGATTAAAGAAAATTCCCCAGCCTGCACTATGGATGGTTAAAGGATATGCCCCCCAGGGAACGCCAAACCAAATAGATGTTTTATCGGTAAGAGTTACTGCGATTAACCCAACGATTAATCCAGTTACAACCCCTTTATTATTAAAGCCCCTGAAATAACATATTCCAATTAAAGAGGGATACATTTGGAAGCCGTATGCAACAGCTAGGCCTCCAAGCATAACAATAGCTTGGTTAGAATTTGCAGCTACCACTAAAGCAGCAGCAGTAACAATGATTACAAAAAATCTTCCAACAGATTTTTGTTTTTTATCAGACGCTTTTGGAGATACATATTTAGCATAAATATCTTTTGTTACCATTGCGCTAAAAGTTGACATATAGGCAGCGCCAGTGCTTTGCATAGCAGCTAATGCACATACCGCTAATAAACCAACAAGCCACGGAGCGCTAGCTGATAGAAGGTTAATTAATTGTGGGATCAGGTTTTTATCAGTTGCACTTTCAAGAACCCCTTTTTCGATTAATACATGACCACCAACACCTTGGATAATGGTAAATGAAAAAAGAATAATCCCAATCACTATTGATGATGCAACCACCTGTTGCCACCTGAATGCACGTGATGTTTTGTTGGAAAACGCCCACATCGAAAATGCAGGTGATGATTGTATTCCCATCAACGCAAACATATAAGTCATACACATAATCCCTGTCCATGGGCCGCCAACAGCCTTGGAACCAGAAGAAACAAATTGTATACTTCCCGGTAAAGCAACCTTGGCAGAATAGCCATCAGCTGTAAGTTTTTGTGCGGAGGCCACATCGTTTCTAATAATTTCGGCAAAAGAGGAAGTAAATCCTGACCAGCCACCGGCATAGTGAATAGTTATACCACCCAAGATAACTATTCCTAGCGCAAGTAGAATAGCCTGAGCGCAATCAACAAAGGCAACGGATTTCAATCCACCTGATGCCACATAAATCATAACAACTGCAGACAGAGCAAACATACCAACGTTTGCACTCACCAATCCATCCGTTAATACATTAAATAGATCACCAGAGGCGCGTAATTGTACCCCCAAATATGGAACACTAAACAGAAAGGCAACAAGAACAGTTAGCATTCGAATAGTATTGCCACCATAATAGTCGCTATACATTTCACCAGGAGTAATATAGCGATAGGCTTTACCAAGAACCCATTGTCGTCTTAAAAACAATACCCCTGTAAAGGGAATAGTGAGAGCATAAAATGAAGCAAACGCATAAGGAAGACCATCGGTAAATATCTTTCCCGGATGCCCAACAAATGTCCAACCACTAAAACTAGTAGCAGTAGCAGCTAATACAAATACCCATATCCCTATTGAGCGACCTGCAAGAAAATAATCTGTTGAGCTCTTGGCTGATCGCGCACCTTTTAAACCCCAGTATAAGCAATACGCCCAATACAAACCTACAAATGTAGCCAGCCAAGCTATTTTTGAATCCATAATTGTTACTCTATATTATTTGATAAGTAAATGCTAGTTGAGTCTAGTAATCCATCATTATTTACAGGGCCAATCTTAAGTAAATGACACATTAATTCATACAAATGTATATTGCTAAAGCCTGGGCCAACAAAATCTTTCTTGAACCCAGGTCCGCGGGCAATAAATATTCCCCTCATGGATTCAGAAGATGAATAATATCCATGGGTACCCCCATTATATATATAGGGATCCCTATTATAAGTATTCCGATCACTAATAGACCAATGCTCTTTCGCGATGGCAATAATAGGTTGAATGCGTCTATGGTTATTATAGTTAAGCTCCATTGGCAGGCCACCCTTTTTATATACATCTAACTTAGGATGCGCATTGACTAATTCTGAAAATACTTTATCAATATTAACTTTTGGTAGTATTGCACATGCGGGTCCCCAGTCAATTATTTCCACCTCATCTAGATTTATGTAATCATCTAAAAAGATTACAGAATCTTGAGATATATCTGCCATGCCATGATCTGATGTAATAATGATATTAACATCATCATAAATATTTCTAGATTGAAGCTTCTCAATCAAATCACCAATTGTTGCATCCATTTCTTCAACGGCGCTAATTACCTCTGCCGAGTTAGGACCATACTGATGTCCGCGTGTATCGATTTCACTAAAATAAAGCGAGAAGAAATTTCCACGCTTATCATCAGGATAGTCTAGCCATTTTACAATTTGATCAATACGTTCAGAATGTGTAATTGATTCATTATACACAAAGTATTCTGTAGGCCTTACCCCCATAATTTCTGCCTCAGATGAAGGCCAAAACATTGTCATTGCTTTCTTTCCTTGTTTTTCAGCTGTTACCCAAATTGGTTCAGCTTCATACCATTTACCATCAAGAACAGGTTTACTGTTTTCTCCAATATAGTAGTATTCATTAAAAACAGGATCAAACATTGTATTTGCTACAACACCATGACCCTCTGGATATCTACCGGTAACTATAGAAATATGACTTGGAAAAGTTTTACTTGGGAATGGTGGAATTAAACCTTGCGCATGTACACCAGTTTTAATGAATTTATCAAAATTAGGCGTAACTGCTTTATCAAAATAATCCCATCTAAAGCCATCAATTGAGATAAGCAATACAGTGTTTTTAGGCACTCCATTGTTTTCATGGGTTTGTTTCAGTGTTTTTGAGCACCCGCTCATAATGAACAAAGCCAATAGATATAGAATAAATCGACTGGCCCATATTTTTCTATAAATCATGTAAAAACAATTTAATTAATAAGTTAAAAAATCACTTATACAAATATTTATAGTTTAAGTAAATTATATAACCACAAACCAAAGGTAAATTATGAAGCTTAAGCAACTTTTAACCTTATTTATCCTCGGATCACTTTTTGCGCAAACAAGATCGCTACCCCCAGATACGGCCGTAGTTACATATCATCGGACAAGCATTTCTGGTCAAAAAGTTGAATATAGCGTTACAACGGGTACACAGCCTGTATGGAGCGATACATCTAATAAGCCGATTGCAGCATTACACTACACATATTATGAGAGAACAGATGTTGCTAATAAATCAAAAAGACCAATAATGATTTCATTTAATGGTGGGCCAGGATCTGGGTCTGTGTGGATGCATATGGCCTATACTGGACCAATGGTGTTGAATGTTGATAAGGAAGGTTTTCCGGTTCAGCCTTATGGGGTAAAATCCAATACCTATTCGGTATTAGATGTAACGGACATTGTATATGTAAATCCAGTGAATACCGGATATTCAAGAATTGTTGATAAGAAAGTTAAAAGAGAAAAGTTTTTTGGAATTTCTGCTGATATAGATTACCTAGCCGAATGGATAAATACATTTATTCAACGAAACAATCGTTGGGAATCGCCAAAATATTTAATTGGTGAAAGCTATGGGACGATACGGGTTTCTGGGCTTGCATTAGCATTACAAAATAAACAGTGGATGTATTTAAATGGTGTCATTCTGGTTTCACCGACTGCACTAGGCATTGATTCATCGCGACCCCAAGCCGATGGTAGAACAGGCCCTCTTGGTGCAGCATTAAGACTACCTTATTTTACAGCTACCGCTTGGTATCACAAAAAGCTTCCAAGCGACCTACAACAAAAATACCTACCACAAGTATTAGCGCTATCTGAAGATTATTCAATTAATCAATTAATGCCGGTGCTTGCGAAAGGTAATTCAGCATCAGTTGAAGAAAAACAAGAAGCAGCAAAAAATATGTCACGTTTTTCGGGTATTTCAGAAAAGGCAATATTATCATATAACTTAGACGTGCCAACAAATTACTATTGGAAAGAATTACTTCGAGATGAGGGATACACAATTGGTAGGCTTGATTCACGTTATAAGGGCATTGATAAAACAGTTGCTGGTGATAGACCAGATTATTGGGCTGAATTAACCTCATGGAATCATTCTTTTGCTCCAGCGATTAATTATTATTTCAAAAATGTTCTAAAGTTTGAAACGGATGTTAAATATAATTTGTTTGGACCCGTACATCCTTGGGATTGGAAAAATAATTATACAGGAGAAAATTTAAGAAAAGCAATGGCAGCAAACCCATTTTTACATACGATGATTCAATCTGGTTATTATGATGGCGCCACAAAATATTTTGATGCAAAATATACGATGTGGCAATTGGATCCTAGTGGAAAAATGAAAGACAGATTATCATTTGAAGGATATCGTAGTGGGCATATGATGTATTTGAGAGAAACAGATTTATTAAAATCCAATTCTGATATCAGAAAATTTATTAAAAGAACTATCCCTAAGTCAGGATCCCCCGCAAAATATTAGATTAATTCTAGAAGTCAGATCTATATCTTATACCAAGCCACATATTCTTATTAGGTAGCCAGCCTCCCTGCACAGTTCCATCTTGCTCTCCACTATATGTGGTCATTGAAAATGAAACATTATCATTCATATTAACTGCTACAGAAGTGATAGTATTCAATTTTGTAATATGCTGCAATGAAACTTCCAATAGAGGAACTTTATTAATTTTAATAAAGTCTAAGAATTTATATTTCTGTAGAAAAGATGGAATAACACCAATCTCTGTCATGAGATCAACGCGGCCATACAGACCAAATGCTTTCGTATACGCTTTTTCTCCATCACCATAGCGGAGATATGATTTATTATCATAATCATATCCATAAAAAGTTCTATTAAATAATTTATTATCCTTGTCCTTAGTTCGGTGGGCAACTTTCATGTAATGTAGACCTGGCGTGAAGGTGACCCTTGATATTGTAGGAATTTTTAATGGCGCCTCAAATGTTGCCGCAAATAATGCATACATATCGATAATGTTTACATATTCATCTTCTTCATCAATATCATTTTTTCTAAAGAAACTAGTATCGGTAACAACCGTACTGCTTCTAGGAAAAAAATTGAATCCCATTTGTGCATGAAATGATGCTCCAGTTGAAAACATGTTATCAATAGTAACTTTAGAATAAAGACCCAAATATTCTCTAAGCAGCCTATTGTCATTTAGCCCATTTCCAATAGATAGTAAATTTATTTTTGCGGGAAAGCGAATACCAATCTCAGAGTTTCTAGTTCCTACCCCCATTGAGGTAGAGCTAAAGAGAGACCCTGGAAGCCCAACTAGCGTATTGCCTAGCGCAAAATTTGCAGAGTATTGTAATAGATTAGACCTAAGATACAATTCCTCTGTGCTCAGTAGAAAATTATGTTGTTTCCACAATGAAAAGCGCGAACTATAGCTTGCTAATAATCTTTGATTTTCGCTTTCAAAGAAAACCACATCCGATGGACTATTTAGATATTGATCTTTTTCAATCAAAGCCTGTTGAATATCTTGGCTTAATACCCAGTCCACTATTTCTCTTGGTATAACATCAAAGTTAAGACCATTACCATACCAAATCTCATGTATCTCATTTTTTGTCGATTTTTTCTGCTGAACAATGATTAATAAATCTTCAGCGCGCATCTCTTTTAATATTGGAACCTTTTTCTTTGCGCTCTTTTTCTTAACCCTAGGATTTTCAAGCGTATTTAAAGCATTGTAATCAATAATAGCATCTTCAACAAGAATATGATAAGGCATATGATCAACAGTCCAGGCAATATACTTTCTTTTATCAAGACTTTTTACCGACTGTGAAAATCCACTACCTATCAAAAGAATAGCAATAATAAAAAGTTTAATTTTTAACAAATTATTTATTTTCATTTTGTTCCTTTAATTAAAAATGAAATGATATATAAGGGGATACTACTTGCCCGCCAGACTCACCCGCTGGATACCATTTCCAAAGATTGTCATTCGTGTTGCTTTCGAGAAATTCTAAACCACTCCCCTTTGGAATATTAACCACTTGAACGCCCAACTTTAAGACCTTAATACTATATTCTGCGCCAAACCCTATATTATTAAATCCGCTAAAGGACTGATTGGCCTGCGCGTAAGCTTTTAGTTTTTTATTATCCGTTACAAGTTCTGATCGAACAAAAAACCCAAGCGCTTCATCAACCTTGTTTAAACGATCTGTTATTTCAAGATCTCTACCCTCTTTTTCATCCTTAGAACCAGGTTTTAACTTGGCATGAATAAACTCCGTAAACGATAAACCAACTTTTAACCGTAATGATCCAAAAGCTTCATCGGTCCGCTCAGCGCCCGAAAGGTTTTTATTTAATCTTTTTAGAAAACCTAGTTTAGAAAAATCAACAAAATTATTAATAGCGAAGGTGTTGCTCCAATACACTAAACCACTAGCTGATGGTAAAACTACGTGATTTTCATCAAACACTTTTCCTGTCTTAAACTTATTTCCAGAGTCCATATAGTTGACTTGTCCACCAATGGAGTGGGTATCAAATTTAAAACCTATTCCAAATGTACCATCAAGAGGCTGTTTGATAACATCAACCTTTGCTTGCCTTGGTACAATAAAATATGTACTTGAAATATCATTAGATAGACCAAGTATTGTATTGCCAAAAAATTGTGGATACAAACCCAGGTCTGAGATTCCTGTTTCTAGTCGAAATGCTTGGTTGGTTGATTTAGATCGAATATAAACACTCTGATTTGTCGATACTTCAACTTGCGAGGTTGTCCACCAAAAGCCATCTCTAGCTCGCTTGAAGCTTCGCTCATTTAAAATATTATCTATATTACTATATGTCTCCAAAGCAGATAGATCTCTTCTGTTTATTTCCGCCCATTTATATTTCCGATCCATGATGGTATTCATAATATCAGGACCAAGCTTTTTTACTTGATCCATAATAAATCTTCGATACTCACCTGAATCATAATTTTTTGCCCTAAGTCGCTTTAATGTCAGCTTTCCATCTTGCTGTTGCATTTGCACCATAATGACATCCGATGCTTGAATCGAGTTTTGATCAAATTTATCATTTTCAATCAGTTTATTAAGATACATTTCAATAAACTTTCGATTTAAAGCTGGGTCAGCCACTTCCCAGCTAATCAAGTTTTGCTGAGCAATAATAGGAGATAGAAATAACACCATAACACTAAATGCGATATAATGTATTTTATTAATCAAGGTATTCAAATTCATTTTCATATTCATTTAACGAACCATATTTATCTTTTATTTTAAGTTTTACTGATTGCAAGCCACCATAGGCAGGTCGTGAAATTGATAGTCTGTATCTTGTTAGTTTTCTATTACCATATTTTTCACTACCAATTTCAATGACTTTCCCACTGATGCCGCCTATAGGAAATAATTTATCTACGGCATTCGATTTTCCATAGGTTATAACCTCAAGGGTTAAGTCATTAGTATTGGGTTTACGCTTAAAATCAACCGCGGGAGCTGGAAGAGCTTTTACTTTAACTTTATGAGTTAAATCTTTCAAGGGTGTACCATCTACAAGCGTTTCGAAGGTAAGCGTCCCAGTCTTTTTATAGGGCCCAACTGACATAGATGATTTATCAATAACCTTTTTATTATCGCCAAAGGTACTTGAAAATCTAATGGTTACGCGATCCCTTGACAGTGATTTTACCCTCATATCAAAATTATACTTTTCATTAGTATAAATCTCAACTATATCTTGTTCTGCTGCCCACTGGGGTTCAATCACTACAATTCTCGCTCTAGTTGTTACAACCTTACTATCGCTTTTTCTTACTCCACTTACTTCAACGGTTCCCCCTTTGTTTGTTGATGTGCCGATCAACATAGACCTTGGGGTTCCTTGATTAAGGTTTGATACCATATCAGCGCCTCTTGAAATTGATATTTCAAAATCCTTATTAGAATACACACCACCAACCGTAACAGGCACTTCCCATTTTAAACCCTTAAGAACCGTATATCTTTTTTTATCAAATAAAACAAAGAAATCAGTTCTTTGTCCTTCTAGCGGTACAGGAGTAATAAAGGCATCTAGTTTTCGCGTAATTTTAAATGATCCCTCACGCCTTACTTTGTCAGAAATGTTCTTTTCAATTTTAGTAGCAATTTGTTCGCTACCAAATACATTGGCCCAATTATTTAATGTGAAGTTTGAAATTTCCGGCTTAAACCCAATTAATAGCTCAACATCAAACCGCTTATCTTGATAAACATCAAAATTGGATAGGGGTATTTCTGCAACATAGGACCCATCCTTTTCAATCGCTTTAGACGATACAGTATATTGTGCGCTTGAAACGCTAGTATCATTTAAGGTAAAGGTAGCTTCAACATTAGCTGAATTTTCTTCATACTCGCCATCAAGGCTAAAGGTAAATTTATACAACGAATCAGAATTAAGAGAGTTTATATTATCTACACTAACCATTGACTCAAGCTTATCTTTTGCAACTTCAAGAAGAATATCATCCTGACGGCGCATATATTCACCAAGCTCGCCTTCGATAGCAAAAATACTTAGAATGGCACCAAGGTTGATAAGAAAGTATACTTCTACTTTTTTCATGGCTCTATCTAACTATCTAACGCTTTATTCAAAATCTTACTAATTTCTTTATGGATCTCTTTTTGAACACTTCCTTTAACTAGCTTATTTACTCCATCGCTAAGTGTCTCAATTTTTTTATTGTGATCTCTTAATTCATCCTTAAGGCCCGCCACTGCACCTGTTAGTGCTGATACAGAGTCTTTATCCATTTTACTTACTGCTCCAGCTGCATCAGAAGCGCTAGCTTGGGACTCTCCACCATCAGGACCTAAATTATAAATAGCCTGAGCGTAGATTATAAGTAGAACAAACTCCAGTATCAGGGCGGCAATAGATAGGTATGTCATTAAGCCAACATGCTCTGGGTCTAGCGTTGCAAAAATTGATCTAAAACCAACAATTACTAGCAGAAACGCAGCACCGCCATATACCAAAGCAGTGCGAG
>JAYZHP010000121.1:0-4415 GCA_036166415.1 Fidelibacterota bacterium
TCAAGAACAGGCGTTACTTTTGATGGTATTAGCTTAGCTGAAACAGCAGCTCATATGACAAGCAAAATGTTATTTAATCCTGAGCGTTCAGCAAGGCTAGTTGAATATCATGCCAGAAACAAAGAGCAGCCGGGGCTAATAAAGGTTATTGAGACAATTTTAGATAATACATTATTAGCAAAAGCTCCAAAAGGGTTGAAGGGTGAAATAAAGCGTAATATTGATTTTGTTGTTCTGGATCACTTAATGAATTTAGCTGTCAATGAAAATAGCTCCCCAGCTGTTCAGTCTATAGCAATGTATAAAATTAAAGAATTATCAAATAGATTAATTCGAAGCAATACGAAAGACTTTAGGGTAAGGGCACATAATAGCATGTTAAAAAAACGATTAGATAAATTTATTGATAAGCCCGAGACATTTCGACCAATAAATATTCCGACTGCACCACCAGGATCACCAATTGGATTAGCTTTACAATGCTCTGAAATTAATTAGCAGTAACAACCCAATCTATTATCCCTGAAAAATTATTCAATCGAACTTTTGATATTTTGGGTGAAGGATAATCATGATTGCTTGTAACAGTAATATTTGATTTGATTAGATAGCTATAAACCAATGTATCGTTTTGTCCAATAATTTGAATGGTTGATGAATCTTGACTATTGAAATCAGTAATAACCAATGTTGAAAGCAAGAGCTTATTGGTTGGCACTGCAAGCGATAGATCAAATGACTTATCGTAATTAAAGCCATCTGCTCTCAAAACAAATGAGAAAACGTCATTCTTGTTAATCACAGCAGGTAAATTTTCTACTAAACCATGATCTGGATCAGCAGGACCTACACAATTAAGCAAGAAAGAGACAAAAAATAATAGCAGTAGTTTGTTCAATCCTTGATTTCTTTATGTTTTGAATCCTGACCAAGCTGAAGTTCATTAATTTTCTCCATCGGCTTCTCAAGCGAGCGAAATCTTGGGCCTTTCAGTTCATCATAATGATTTGTTAAAGCGTTTATTGACTTTCCCATGGCATGTATTTTTTCGGTAAACTGTTCCCATTGCTTTCTAAATACACCAACTAAATCTTGCATCTCACCAGCTTTTTGTTCCATAGCAAAATTTGATACTGCCTGTCTAATTAATGATAGCACCGCATATAGAGTTATTGGGGAACACAAAAGAACTTTTCTCGAAAGAGAAAAGTCAATTAAGTCTTTATCTTCTTGATTTAAAAATGCGTAAACACTCTCATTCGGTATAAACATTAATACGTAATCAACGGTGCCTTCTTCGGGGTTGATATACGAACGTTTTTCTATAGCCTTTACATGACTGCGCACATCTTTAATAAAAGCATTCTTCTCTTGGAGCTTTTCATTTTCATTTTCTGAACTAAGATAATTCTCATAATGAACCAAAGGAAATTTTACGTCCATATTGATTAACTTATTGTTCGGTAGTTTGAACGTAAAGTCTGGCCTACCATCACCTGCTTGAAGTTGTTTTTCAAAATTTATACCCTCAACAAGCCCCATAAAGCTCAATATATCTTCAACCATGCGCTCACCCCACTGCCCTCGTTCTTGAGAGCTTGAAAGAATGCGAGAGAGCTTATTTGTAGTTTCTGCTAGATCACCGATTCCTTTTTTAGAGCTTTCTACGTGACCTTTAAGCTCATTAGTTGATTTATCCAACCCTTCTAATTTTGATTTCATATCAATAATCGTTTGGTCGATTAATTCTTTTTTTTGATTGAGTTGGGAGTCAGATGATTTTAGTAATTCAGAAAATTTATTTTCTGCTAATTTTAAGAAACTATCAAGATTTTGATCTAGGGCTTGCTTGGAAAGGTCTCCAAATTCTGCTTTGAGATTTTCACGATTTTGCTGATAAGAATCATTTGACTTTCTATTTATAAGCCAGAAGACACATACACCAGATACAATACCTAATATAAAAATTATGATTGCTGTAATATCCATTAAATTTCCAATAAATTTACTACCAAGCGAATAACTTCACCCGATGCTGTTCCAGGGTTCTGATACGCAAGTTTTTTATCGCCCCAGGCCGATCCCGCAATATCAAAATGACACCAAGGAACGTCATCTTCAACAAATGATTTTAGAAATGCACCACCAGCAATCGTTCCAGCTTGTCCGGGCGCACCTAGATTTTTTACATCTGCAATTTTTGATTTGACTTGATCTAGATATTCATCCCACAAGGGAAATTCCCAGACTTTCTCACCTGTAATATCGGAAGAAGTTTTTATTGAAGATATTAAAGAAGAGTTAGTGCCCATAATTCCTGAAGCTATGTGACCTAAAGCAACGACTACTGCACCGGTTAGTGTTGCAAAATCTAAAATATATTCAGGTTCATAATGCTTGCAGGCATATGAAAGTGCATCCGCTAAGATTAACCTTCCCTCTGCATCTGTATTTAAAACCTCTATCGTTTTTCCATTGTATGCTGTTAACACATCTCCTGGGCGATAAGCTTTATCACCACTCATATTTTCAGTTGAAGGAATAATGCCAACAATATTCATTTTAGGTTTAATAATTGAAACAGCCTTCATAACTCCAAGTACAACCCCAGAGCCGCACATATCATATTTCATTTCATCCATTTTTGCTGCTGGTTTAATTGAAATACCACCACTATCAAAGGTCAAGCCTTTTCCCACTAATACTTTGGGCTTTTGATTTTTTGGTCCATTAAAATATTCTAATATAATAAATTTTGGCGGCTCATCAGTTCCTGAGGCCACACCGGCTAATGCGCCCATGCCCATTTTAGTAAATTTTTCTCTATCAAAAACTGTGACATCTACATCTGAAGATTTTCCAATACGCATAGCATTGTTCGCTAAATGAGATGGGGTAGCAATATTTCCAGGGCGATTTTCTAAATCTCGGGCAAAACAAACACAGTTAGCAATAATGGCGCCTCTATCAACCGCTTTCTTATTTCCACCAGCAATGCTAGCATGTTTTAATTCACATAAATCATCTTTTTTAGATTTGAATTCGTTAAACTGGTAACTTCCCAATACCAATCCTTCAGATGCTGCCTGCGACATTGTATTATCTTTCGCTTCTATAGGTAAAAGAAATGTGACAGAATCAATATTGTCTGAAATGCAGGCCTTAGCAATGCTTGCAGCCGCTATTCGAAACACCTCAGCGGTTAATTTTCCCTTTTCTCCTAATCCATATACATAGACAACAAAACCTTTTTTACCAACTATGCGGGTTACTTCACCTATTTTTCCTTTAATTAAGCCCGCAGATAAAGTATGTGAAATTGCTCTTCCTAATTTTCTATTCACACCTTGAAGTTGACGATTTAATTGAAGATTTTCGTAAATTCCCACAGAAACAGATTGGTCATTTGAATTTTGCCAATCATTAGAGATATGTTTAATTTTTAAAAGATTTGCCATTTTTATCCTTATTCAACAAATTTTTTATATAAAAAGTGATCTTTAAATTATGATTTTAATCAAAATAATCAAATGATGATATAGATAAATCACTTTAAGGGAGTAATTATTTTATGAAAATACAAAAAATAAATATTAATGAGAAATTTGAAAAGATATCTGATTATTGGTCACCTAGAGTAATTGCTGAAATGAATAACTATCAGTTTAAGCTAGCCAAGGTTAAGAATGAATTCATCTGGCACAAACATGATGATACAGATGAAACATTTTTTGTTATAAATGGTAATTTGACAATAGAATTTAGAAATGAGAAAGTAAGCTTAGGGCCTGGTGAAATGATTGTTGTTCCTAAGGGCGTCGAGCATAAACCTCTTGCTAGCAATGAGTGCGAAATAATGTTGATTGAACCAAAGGGCGTTATTAATACTGGTGATAAGGAAAATAAAATGACCGCACCAAATGATCAGTGGATTTAGCCTATTTTATAATTCCCTCAATTAGGCTATTAATAACAGATGGATCTGCCAAGGTTGATGTATCCCCCATATCATCAAGTTTATTATCAGCAATATTTCTTAATATCCGCCTCATAATCTTTCCGGAGCGTGTTTTGGGCAGTCCAGGGGTAAATTGAATTTTATCAGGTTTAGCATGCGGACCTATTTCTCTAGTAACGCTATCTCTAATTGCTTCTTCAATAGATGAATCTGGTTCTTTACCTGTCATTAGTGTAACAAAAGCATAGATACCCTGACCCTTAATTTCATGAACATAACCAACGACAGCTGCTTCAGCAACCCCATCAGCTTTTCCAATAGAGCCTTCTACTTCAGCAGTTCCTATTCGATGGCCTGAAATATTCAATACATCATCAACCCTTCCGGTTATCCAATAATAACCATCCTCATCTCTAAATGCGCCGTCTCCAGTAAAATAGTATCCTTCAAATTGAGA
>JAYZHP010000122.1:0-6475 GCA_036166415.1 Fidelibacterota bacterium
CTATGGAATAGATAATGGAGATTTACTCAATAAAACAGATAGTTTTATGATAAAAATTGATTATAAATTGAAACTCTGAATCAATGAGAAAAATTTGAAAATATTAACAGAAAAAAATAGTTATAAATGGAAAAATTAATAAAACCTCTTTTTTGTGGAAAGATTTTTCCTTGTATAGAAAATTAATCTAAATGCACCTTTTGAGGTGCATTTTTTGTTTTAAGGAATATAAATGGCAATAATTAAAGAAATAATTGGTTTGCAAAAAATTGATATTAAGCTCCAAGACATTGCTTCCCTCCTAGGCGATCTTCCAGTAAAAGTTAATTCGTTAAAAAATGAAGAATTATCACTAATTGAAAGCGTTGAAAATGGGAAAAAACGTTTGAAGGAAATAGAACTAGAGTTAAATAAATGTGATTTATCCATTGAAGAAATAAAAGAAAAAATTGACAAGCACAAAGATCAGCTTTTTTTGGTTACTAATAATAAACAGTATGATGCTTTGCAATTAGAAATTGATCATCTTAAAAGTAATTCGGATGAGCTTGAAAACAAATTACTAGAATTTTCTGAAGAAAAAGAAACCTTAGAAGAAAAAATAAAACTTGAGGAAGAAAATCTAGAATCACTTAGCACTGACTTGGTCAAAAGAAGAGAAAAACTTGAAGTGCTTATGAAAGAATCTTCTGAAGAAAAAGATAAATTAGAGAAAGATCGCAAGGTGCAATTAAATGGCATTGATCCAATGATTCTTTCAAAATATGATAGAATATATGAAGCTAGAAATGGTCTATCTGCGGTTCCAGTGGAAGGGTCTGCATGTGGAGGGTGTGGAGGATTTGTGCCGCCTCAAATTGTTTCAGAGGTAAGGGCAAATCAAGGACCGCATACCTGCGATAGCTGCAGTCGATTTCTTTATCACGATTCTGAATAGTAAATACTATTAAACTATTTGTAACTTATTATATGAGCCGGTCGGATAGTTGCTCTTAATTCGCAGATTGTGAAATTAGGAGAGGAAAGTCCGAGCACCACAGGACAGGATACCTCCTAACAGGAGGAGCTGCTTTATGCAGTATGGATAGTGCAGCAGAAAAAATACCGCCTAATTTTAGGTAAGGGTGAAAAAGAGGTGTAAGAGACCCCTCATTTTTATTGAAAAGTAATAATGTGTAAACCCTATCCGGTGCAAGATCAAGTAAACCCTAAAATGTAGTCCGCATTGTTTGAAGGGAGGGTTGATCGCGTGACTTTATCAGCAATGATAAAGTTAGATGAATGGCTATCTATTACAAAACTCGGCTTATAGACCGACTCAAACATATTATTGGTTGAAGTAAAATATGCATAAAAGTAAAATTATTGGCATGGGTTTTAAAGTTCCTGATAATATCATTTCAAATGATGATTTATCAAAAATGATGGATACATCAGATGATTGGATTCAATCTAGATCAGGCATAAAAGAACGAAGGTGGGCTACTGATAAAATAGCGACTTCAGACTTGGCTTTAGTAGCTGCGAATAATGCAATTTCAAATGCTGAAATAGATTCCAAAGAAATTGATATGGTTATTGTTGGTACCTTGTCTTCAGATTACTTCTTTCCAGGTGTAAGCGCACAGCTCCAAGAAAAATTAAATTTAAATACCATTGGAGCTTTTGATATAAAAGCCGCTTGTTCAGCGTTTGTTTATAGCATATCAATAGCAGATCAATATATTAAAACAGGAATGGCAAAAACTATATTGGTTGTAGGCGCAGAAACCCAAACAAAATTAATTGAAAAATCTACCGAAGGACGTGATGTTGCTGTCTTATTTGGAGATGGGGCAGGTGCCGCTATTTTAAAAAGAAGCGAAGATAAAAGTGAGATATTGTCAACGCACCTGCACTCAGAAGGAAAAGATCTCAAAAATTTATGGATGGAAGCACCTGGTACTAGTCATGGAAGTTGGTTTAAAGAAAATCAATTTGATAAGAGTAAATTTACTCCAAAGATGAATGGCAGAGAAGTGTTTCGCAATGCCGTCACTCGTTTTCCAGAGGTAATTAATGAAGCCCTTGATTTCAACAATTTGGATATTAATGATATCAAATTAATCATTCCACATCAAGCCAATTACCGTATTAGTGAAGCTGTAGCAAAAAGACTCGGAGTTGGGATGGATAAGGTTTATAGCAATATTCATAAGTATGGAAATACGACTGCTGCATCTATTCCTATAGCGCTAACTGAAGCTATCGAATCTGGAAAAATAGGCAAAGGCGATATAATTATTTTGGCTGCTTTTGGAGCAGGGTATACATGGGCTTCAGCAGCCATAAAATGGTAATTTGTCTCTTCTATGATTAGAAATCAAAAAAAGAAATCATTTCTAGAAATTATTTTTAGTCAAAGCAATTATTATTGGCAGCAAATTGCCATGATATTAATTTTAGTAATTTCCCTTTCATTTTTATTTCCTGGGGGGAAAACACTATTATATTCATATCAATTGAATGATGTTTCAAAAGAAGAAATAGTAGCCCCTTTTAATTTTCCTATACTAAAAAATAGCAATGAGCTTCAATCTGACCTTGATGAAGCAATAACACTAGAACCATTTATCTTCATTAGATCAAATGATGCTGTAGCAAAGCAGCTTCAAGAAATAGATACTTTTTTTGATTTAACAGAAAAAATCCAAAGAGCAAATATTAAATTAATTAATTCGAAAAGTAATTTATACAGAGAACGTTTTTCTGAAAATTTTAATGCATCTAGAATAGTTGTTGAAGCTGATAGCACTTCTTTGAAGCAGTTAAAAGATAAAATGATAGAAACTTTTTCATTTATTGATGAAGATGATAAATGGGGTATGATTTTATTTGATGACCCATCTTCTAGAAATAATATAGATTTAGAAAAAATAGAGAAGAAGATAATTAAAATCTCTAGAAACAGATGGGCTGAAGGAATATATGATATTCCTATTTCAGATATTCTTAGTAAGCAGGTAGCAATGAATTTATTAGATGGGAAAGCTAATATTCTTGTTGATCCATCAGATTATAATGATTTACAAGCTGCCTGGACTAAAGCACGCGTTGAAATCACCAATGAATTTACTGAAAATGAAATAACACAACGAGAAATTGGCTACTCATTAATTGTAGAATTAATGAAGCCAAATTTATTATTTGATCGAGAAACTACCGAACGTAGACAACAAGCTAGATTGGATAGAGTACCAAGAAATAAAGGAATTATCCTTGAAAATGAAAGAGTTGTAGAGGCAAATAAAAGAATTACTGAGGATGATTTAGAAAAACTTTTTTCATTATCTTTAGCTGTTGATGCTAAATCTGCGTCCGAAGATATTGTACAAATTACTTTAGCATATCTAGGGCGTATAATCATTATAGGAATATTGGTTTCACTTTTATTTGGTTTTCTTTTTGTATATAAAAAAACAATTTTTGAAGATCAAAAAATGGTTTTGTTTCTATGCTTCATTTTTTTGATTGAAGGGGTTTTAGCTTATTTGTTTACGCAAAAACTCGCACTTTCAGAATACTTGATTCCAATCACAGTTGCTGCAATGGTTATTACTATCATGTTTGATGGATTTGTAGGTTTGATTGCAACATTTTCAATGATTTTTCTTATTGGAACGCAGATCGGCAATAATGTTGAGTTTATGATTACATCACTTTTTACATCTATTATGGGCATTTATACAGTAAGAAATCTTCGTCGGAGGAGTCAGCTCTTTACAGCGATATTCGTTTTAATTGGGTGTAGTACATTAGCGATAATTGGCCAAGGTTTATTCAAAGGATATGATTGGCAGATAATGAGTTATGATATCATGAATTTGTTATTATTATCTGTGTTATCTCCTATTTTGACTTATGGCCTGATTGGAATTCTAGAGGTCTCCTTTGGTATTACGACAAACCTGACCCTTATTGAATTATTAGATTTTCAACAACCTCTTCTAAAACGATTGCAACAAGAAGCCAATGGAACATTTAATCATTGTGTTGTTGTTGGTAATTTAGCCGAAGCATGCGCTGATGCGATAGGAGCTAATTCATTGCTATGCAGAGTGGGTGCTTATTATCATGATATTGGTAAAATGCTTAGGCCTGAATACTATATTGAAAATCAATATGGTGGTGAAAATAAACACGATAAACTTACTCCAGTAATGAGTGCGAAGATAATTAAAAGTCATGTTTCAGATGGGTTGCTGCTTGCAAAAGAATATAGCCTACCTAAAATTGTAAGCGACTTTATTCCTATGCATCATGGAACCAGTCGTGTTGAATATTTTTATAGGCAAGCATTAGAAGAAGATAATAATGTTGATGAAGAACAGTTTAAATATTCGGGCCCTAAGCCAAACACGAAAGAAACGGGTATTCTTATGATATGCGAAGCGATTGAAGCTGGCATTCGATCAATTAAAGAACCCGATTTAATTAAAATTGAAGAAATGATAACTAAAATCATTAATTCTAGAATATCATCAGGCCAATTATCAGAATGTCCATTGACGATGGATGAACTCACTAGAATTAAAGGCAATATGGATGGGAACTCCGGTCTTTTATCGGTTCTGAAAGGTATTTATCATATTCGCATAGAGTACCCAGAAGAATTAGAAAATAGTAAAGCTGCTGAAAAATGATTGATGTCCAGATTGAGATTCATCCCAATATAGTTGATCCAAAAATTAATCAAATATCTAAATTAGTTTCCGAGGTTATGAAATCTGAAGGCAGAACAGATGCTGAAATTCTATTAATTTTTACAAAAGATAATGTGCTATCGGATTTGAAAAAAAAATACTTTAATCAAGAGCATTTTACAGATGTAATTGCATTTAGATTAAATGATTATAAGGAAAATAAAGTTGAAGGTGAGATTTATATAAGCGTTCCTCAAGTTGAAAAAAATGCAAAAAAATACCACCAATCATTTGATAAGGAACTTGCAAGGATTATAATTCATGGCAGTTTACATTTACTAGATTATAAAGATGAATTACCTGATGAAAAAATTCAAATGACAAAAAAAGAAGACTATTATCTAAATATATTGACTTGGGAAAATATAGCATGAGCCAAATTGGCAATAAATTTGAAGCACTAGTTGAAATTGTTGCAAAGCTTAGATCTGTAGATGGATGTCCATGGGATATCGAACAGACCGCAGAATCATTGTTACCTTATTTTATTGAGGAAGTATATGAGGTTATCGAAGCAATTGATGAGAAGAATTGGGATTCAGTTAAAGAAGAGCTGGGCGATGTCATGTTGCATCTAATCTTTCAGGCATTAATTGCGAATGAAAAAAATAAGTTTGAGATAGAAGACACTATTGAGTTTGTTAGCAAAAAACTCGTTCAAAGGCATCCTCATGTTTTTGGAGACGATAAAGCGGATGGTGCATTTCATGCAAAAAAAAATTGGGAAGAAGCAAAGCATAAAGAAAAGAAAAGAAAATCAAGAATTGATGGCGTTCCAAGAACCTTACCTTCAATTGTTCAAGCACAACGAATCCAACAAAAAGCTAGCTATGCTGGTTTTGATTGGGAAGATTCAGATGATGTCTGGAAAAAAATTAGCGAAGAGATTGATGAATTAAGAATTGCTGAAAAGAATAGAGATAAACAGCAAATTGAAAATGAGCTAGGCGATGTGATTTTTTCTGTAGTCAATCTCGCTCGATTTCTAGATATCTCTGCCGAAAATGCACTGCGTTTAACAAATAAGAAATTTATAAAACGCTTTATCTATATCGAAAATGAGTTAGAAAAAACTGGCAAGAAATTTGAAGATTCTAGTTTAGCTGAGTTAGATCAAATTTGGAATCAAGCAAAGGGTCAAGAATGAAGAACCTCAATCTATTATTTATTTTATTATTTTTTTCCACTTCTGTTTGCCAAGTTGATAATCTAGATTGGCCTAATCTTAAGCGTTATGAAAATGATAATATTCGAATAAAAAATACACAAAAAAAAGGTAGTAGAATAGTTTTCATGGGAAATTCCATTACGGAAGGATGGGATTGGCATTATCCCGAATATTTTAAGTCGAAAGGCTATATAAATAGAGGAATTAGTGGACAAACAACACCGCAAATGTTAATTCGATTTAGGCCAGATGTTATTGATCTTGACCCAGATGTAGTTGTTATATTAGCTGGGATAAATGATATTGCTGAAAATACTGGCCCTTCTAGCGTGAAGATGATTACTGATAATATTATATCTATGGCAGAGCTTGCTTTATCAAATGATATAAAAGTTATCATTTCATCTATCTTACCTGCGAGCGATTTTCCATGGAGACCAGAAATTTTACCACCGTATAAAATTATAAAGATCAATGATATTTTACAGAGCTATGCTATTAAGAATAATCTGGTTTATTTGGATTATTTTTCAGAGATGTTTGATGGAAAAGATGGTTTAATTAC
>JAYZHP010000123.1:0-6152 GCA_036166415.1 Fidelibacterota bacterium
ATACATATGGGCCACGTAGATATAGTGGAACGGGCTTCTAGAATTTTTGATGAAGTAATCATCGCGATTGCCGTGAACATTGATAAAAATCCTTTATTTAGCGTTGATGAGAGGATTGAACTGGCGGTTGGCGCAACTTCTCATATCAAAAATATTAAAGCACTATCTACCGATGGGCTAATTGCTGATCTTGCAAAAGAACATAATGCTTGTGGTTTAATTAGAGGATTGCGACATGTATCAGATTTTGAATATGAATTTCAAATGGCAACAATGAATAATCATCTCAATCCATCAGTATCAACATTGCTTATGGTAACCTCTGATAAATATGTTCATATAAATTCATCAATGGTAAAAAATGTTTCCAAGCTCAATGGGGATATTGCAAAATATGTTCCCAATAATGTCTTATTAGCATTGAAGCAAAAATTTAAGCATAGTTAGTCAATCTATACTTTACTGCCTGTTTTAAACCGCCTTTCGTTATAAATTTTAACATTAATTATGCCTACTTACGATTATTTTTGCGAACATTGTGAATCTACATTTGAATTTTTTCAATCAATGTCTGATTTACCGCTTGAAAAATGCCCAGAATGCGAAAATAAAGTTCGCAGGCTCGTTAGCGGTGGAACGGGTCTTATTTTCAAAGGTAGTGGTTTTTATTTAACGGATTATGCTAAACAAAAAAAGAGCAATAAATCTTCCAGTGGTGATAATAAAAAAACTGAAAAGAAAAAATCTAAAGAAAAGAATAAAAAGTAAACATTATGGATCATGGTAAAAAAATAGTTTTTGAAAATAATAAATTAATCGTACCCAATAATCCCATCATTCCTTTTATTGAAGGCGATGGCATAGGTCCTGATATCTGGCATGCATCTCAGATGGTATTTGATAATGCAGTTCAAAAGGCATACGGTGGAGATAGGTTAATAGCATGGAAAGAGATATATGCAGGTGAAAAAGCATTTGAACAAAAAAATTCATGGCTACCTGATGATACTCTTGAATCTATTAAGGATCACCTTGTTGCTATTAAAGGGCCTTTAACAACGCCTGTTGGTGGAGGAATGAGGTCATTAAATGTAACTTTACGACAGGTTTTGGATCTATACGCATGCGTTAGGCCAGTTACATGGTTTGAAGGTGTACCTTCACCTGTTAAGGACCCGTCCCTTGTTGATATGGTTATTTTCAGAGAAAATACCGAGGATATTTATGCAGGCATCGAATGGACGCATGGTTCAGACGAAGTTGAAAAGGTTAAAAGTTTTCTTATTGATGAAATGAATGTAACCAATATTCGTTTTCCCAATACAGTTTCTTTGGGAGTTAAACCTGTTTCAATTGAAGGAACTGAAAGAATTGTAAGATCAGCAATTAATTACGCATTGTCTCATGGTCGCAAATCTGTAACGTTGGTTCATAAAGGCAATATTATGAAATTTACTGAAGGAAAATTCAAAGAATGGGGGTATACATTAGCTAAAAATGAATTTAATGCAGTCGATTACGAAGGTGGGCCATGGCAATTAATCGATAAGAACGGAAATCAATTGATTATTAAAGATGTTATTGCAGATGCATTTCTTCAGCAAATCTTACTCCGTCCATCTGAATACGATGTGATTTGTACTTTAAATTTAAATGGAGATTATATTTCAGATGCTCTTGCTGCAATCGTTGGAGGTATAGGAATAGCACCAGGGGCTAATATTAACTATAATACCGGTCATGCGATTTTTGAAGCAACACATGGCACAGCACCTAAATACGCTGGTAAGGACATGGTTAATCCATCTTCAGTAATCCTTTCTGGCGTGATGATGTTTGAGTATTTAGGTTGGCAAGAAGCTGCGGATCTGATTGTAAACGGTTTAGAAAAATCAATTATAAATAAAACAGTTACTTATGATTTCCATCGTCTTATGGAGGGTGCAACAAAAGTTTCTTGTTCTGGATTTGGTGAAGCGATTATTAACGAAATGTAGTTTATTTCCTTTTTTTATTTTTTTGTTAAAACTTACTTATCATTAACATATTATGTTTATTGATTATACAATTATAGAGCTTTATTCTGGAAATGGTGGTTCTGGCTGCATTTCTTTTAGAAGAGAAAAATATATACCAAAGGGTGGTCCTGATGGCGGAAATGGAGGTCAGGGTGGTAGTATTTATGCTTTATCTGATAAGAATATTCATACACTACAAGATGTTCGTTATAATAGAATCTATAAAGCAAAGAACGGAGATCAAGGCTCTTCAAATTCTAAAACCGGCAAAGATGGTGAAGATATTGTTATCCGAGTACCAATAGGCACAATTATTAAAAACAATGCATCAAAAGAAATTGTTGCAGATTTTACGGATGAAGGTCAAAAAGAAGTCATATGCCTAGGGGGACAGGGTGGACGTGGAAATATTAACTATAAATCCTCTACTCGACAAACACCTAGATATGCACAAAATGGGACAGCAGGTGAAAAAGGAATTTTTGAACTGGAATTAAAGATTCTTGCCGATGTTGGGCTTGTTGGCTTTCCTAATGCTGGCAAATCAACTTTGCTATCAGTTTTATCAAAGGCGAGGCCAAAAATAGCAGATTATCCATTTACTACTCTAGAACCCCATTTAGGAATTGTTAAGTATGAAGAATTCAAATCGTTCACTATGGCAGACATTCCTGGTCTTATTGAAGGTGCAAGCAAGGGAAAGGGTCTGGGGCATAAATTTTTAAAACATATTGAAAGAAATAGACTGCTTTTATTTTTAATTGAAAATAACGATACAAACCCACAGGAAACCTTCAATTCGCTAAAAAATGAATTAAAATCATTTAATGCCTCTTTATTATTAAAACCTATTATGCTTATTAGAACAAAAAGTGATACCAACGTTAATATTAATGAAGCCTTATGGAGCGCAATACCTGAATATTCGATGGAGATTTCCGCATCTACCAATCAAGGTTTAAAACAATTAGTTGAAAAAGTAGTTAGTAAATTAAACGATTTATAAATTTTTAACCTGTAATTTTATATTATAGCTAGGGCTTCAAATTTCTCTTAAATTCATTATAAGATATTATATGAATTATGGAGGGGTGGCCGAGCGGCTTAAGGCGGCACCCTGCTAAGGTGTTTTAGGTGAAATATCCTAACGTGGGTTCGAATCCCACCCCCTCCGCTCATGTATAATTAACATGAATACAAATAAACTAAAAAACTAAACAATTCAATTATGAAAAACAGAATAACATTTACACTTTTATTAATATTGATTTTTTCATCTTGCTCAAAGGATACATCAATAAAAGATCTTGATGCCAGGGACGGGATTGCCTATGACCCAGTAAACAATAATCCATTTAATGGAATGGCTTATTTAGATTTTTATGATGGTACCTTAAGAATGGAGGGAGAGTATAAGGAAGGAATTAAATCAGGAAATTGGAAATATTATATTCAGGGTTCAAAAACTCGATATTATAATTTAATATTTGATAAGGGAAATATCACCTCTGCTCAATATAAGGATAAGGATAGATCATGGTCTGGAATACCAATACTTTATACTGATCAAGACACGACCATAAGGTCAGGTATTTTCTTGGTACAGGAAATGGCAGATGGTCAAGAAGCTTACAATTTCAATATGCCACCAGATATTTTCGTACAATTATTTAATAATATTTCCGAAGGTCGCGTTACTCGTTGGCATCCTAATGGGGAACTCTATTCTGATGGTCAATTTATTAATGGAAATAGAAATGGAGAATTTAATTGGTATTATGATAGTGGCGGTAAAAAAGAGAGAGCTTTTTTTGATGCTGGAAAGCGAATAGCTACCACTACTCAATGGTACGAAAATGGAAAGAAGCATGCTGAGGGTAGCTATAAAAAGGGACAATTATCAGGCAAGCTTATTTGGTGGTATGAAAATGGCCAAAAAAAAGAAGAGGTGAATTTTACTCAAGGTGACCGAGATGGCCTTGCATATTGGTGGTATCCAAATGGGAACAAAAAAGCATTTGCAGATATATCTAGAAAAATGGGGAAGGTTACACTGTTCTCTCCTGATGGAAGAACAACCGAGCCTTTAATTGTTAAAGATAATGTAATTATTTGCAATTCTGGAGAAGTATTATTTACAATGGAACGTCTTTCAAAACGTGAAGCACCGCCTATTGGTGATGGAACCTGCGATTGTGGAGATTGTTCCGATGAGCCAAAAACGTAAAATCTAATTGTATTCATATAGATAGTTGTATTTTACTATCTTAATAGGGTTATTTGATTAATTATTTATGAAAAATATTATATTATCCCTATCTCTAATCGCTTTTGCATACAGCGATGACCATACGATAGCTGTTCTTGATTTTTCTGGAGAAAATATTCATCAGGATGAACTGGTGAAATTAAGCGCTGCTTTTCGCACAGAACTTTTAAAAATGGATACTTTACTTGTTCTTGATTATGATGATATGAGCCAATCATTGATTAAGTATGGTTATAATTCACCTTCATGCACAAGCATAGAATGTGCTGTTATCACCTCTATGCTTCTTGATCAGGAATGGCTGATATCAGTTCATGTTTCTAAAGTAGGGGATGTTTTTTTAATGGAAGGAAGACTGCTTGAATCTAAAACCGGCAGGGTTATTAATGCCGTAAATTATGATTTTGAGCTTACTATTGAAGGCCTTTATACCCGCGGGATGCACAACCTATCTGAACTAATTATGTCCAAACGCATACCTCTTGAAGTGCATAAGCGTCAAAATTTAATTTATTTTAAAACAAAACCCCCAGCTGCTATAGTTCTCGTTGGCAAAGATACACTTAACGGTACTACACCGCTAGCAATAGATCGCGTTGTTGTAGAGAGTCGACCCATCACCCTGTTCAAGCAAGATTACCAGCCTTTTCAGGTAAAACAACTTCCTAATGATGACTCAGATATTATTTACGTTGAATTAAAACTTGAGATTCCTCAGGTTGGCAATGTTGTATTTAATCAACCAATTCCTGATGATATAGCAATCGTTAGTAGTGATGGAAAAAATTCATTACTTATCAATAAAGGCGATAAAATATTTAAGAATTTACCAGTTGGTTCATATAGATTAGACTCCGATCTATATGTAATTAGAAATAACAAGTTTAGAATTCAGCATCGAAGAACAACAAAGTTGTCCCCTATTTTTTACACAACTAAAGAAATTAATGATAGGAAGAAATATTATCTATCAAGGAGACTATTATATCTCCAGATTATGGGCGGAGGGGTATTATATAGATCTTTTTTAACTGCTCGATCCTCATACCTTTATAATCAGTATAGTTCAAATATTGATAAAGGTAATGAGCGGCATAGAAAAATAGAAAATCTCGATAAACAAAAACCAGTTTTTGATGTTTTATCTGGCATAATGGTTTTTCCAATCATCTATTATCATGCAAAGTATCTTGAGATGGAGCGATGGTTAAAAAATTAAATTTATATGCTTTAATTGCCCTATTTATTTTATCTACATGTCAAGATGCAAATAGAGAATGGGATAATCCTTATGATCCTAGAAGTGATCGTTCGCTGTGGACACCTGATAGTGTTGAAGCTCTTCAAACATCAGATAACGAGATTGAACTTTCCTGGCTTAGAAAAGGTAGAGATTTTGATGGATTTATTATTGATAAAAAAATTGGCACTAATGACTGGAAAGACAGTATAGCCGTTTTATGGGATTCAACGTTTTCATGGATCGATACGCTTGATTTAAAATTTGTTGTAGCAAATCCATTTTTATATCAATATCGAATATATGCCTATGCCGATACAAATACCTCGCTTAGAAAAAATATTAAAATACAACCAGCTACACCTGGACCCCCTGGCTCTGTGTCGCCTGTGAGTATTGATTATTTTCATGATCCTGAAATAAAAATGACTATAAAATGGCAACAATCTAATGAACCTGATTTTTATCGATATAATTTATACCATAGCCTATCTAAAGAGGCTGAAAAATACCTTTATCAATCAGTTTATATAAATTTTTCAACTTCACTTGATACAAATAATTTCTCCGTACTTCATGAAAATTGGTTTTGGGTTGAGGTTGAAGATACAACAGGTCAAAAAAC
>JAYZHP010000124.1:0-13721 GCA_036166415.1 Fidelibacterota bacterium
CCGATTGGTCCAATAGCAAGAACAAATTTAAAAAATTATATCAACAATGAGAGACCTGCTCTCTCTCAAAAAAATCCTAATATTGCTGAGCTCTTTTTAAGTCGAAATGGAAGAAAATTAACCCGAATGATGATTTGGATATTATTAAAAAAATGGGCGAATACTGCGGAAATAACTAAAAAGATAAGTCCTCATACTTTAAGACATTCATTTGCAACCCACCTACTTGAAGGTGGAGCTGATTTAAGATCAGTGCAGGAGATGTTGGGGCATGCTGATATTTCTACGACTCAAATATATACACATCTTGATAAAGAGCATTTGAAAGAAGTGCATCGAACTTTTCATCCGAGATTTGAATAGTGTTATTTAGACTTCATCCCGAGGTGTTAGCATTGTTGATTCCTGTTCTTCTTTTTGCATTAGTATTTCATGAATTCTCTCATGGATGGGTAGCAAATAAACTTGGCGACCCTACGGCAAAGCATCAAGGTCGCCTAACTTTAAATCCCTTAGCTCATTTAGATCCATTCGGGTCAATGATGATTTTGTTTGTTGGTTTTGGTTGGGCAAAACCGGTTCCTGTAGATTCGCGATATTTAGCAAACCCCAGAACAGATATGATGAAGATTGCCTTTGCTGGACCAGCTTCAAATTTACTACTTGCATTTATTGGTGGGATGTTGATTCGTATTACTGGTTATATGGGCCCATTGACTTCAATGTTAATTATTTTTACTCAAATTAATATATCTTTAGCTGTTTTTAATATGATTCCAATACCACCATTAGATGGGTCTCAGATTTTTTCAGGAATCATGGCCCAAAGAAATCCTCAATTGGTTATGAAACTTCAAATGTACGGACCGCAGATTTTAATGGGCTTGATTTTATTTGGAATGTTTACAGGTGTATCCTTAATCTGGACTGTAATGAGCCCTTTTGTCAGTTTTTTTATGTTCCTTTTTTCAGGTATGTAAATGAAGCGTCTTTTTAAAAGAATTATTCCACAACGAGTAAATAAAAGGTCATTTATCGGTACAATTATATCTCTTATTGCTGTCCTATTAATGATGAATTATTTATTCAAAATAGCACAGGCTACACAATGAAGCTCGTTGAATGTGTTCCGAATTTTAGCGAAGGGAAGAATAATGAAATAATTTCTTCAATTATACGTTCGATTGAAGAAATAGATGACATTTCATTGTTAGATGCTGATCCTGGTAGAAATACAAATCGAACGGTTATTACTTTTGTAGGACCTCCTGAAGCCGTTGCAGAAGCTGCATTTCAATCAATTAAAACTGCTTCTCAGTTAATTGATATGTCAAAACATAAAGGAGCACACCCTAGAATGGGCGCTACCGATGTGTGTCCTTTTATACCTATTTCAGGAATTTCTGTTGAAGAATGCATTGATTTATCGCATCAAGTTGGAAAAAGAGTAGGTGAAGAATTAGGTATTCCAGTTTACTTTTATGAAAAATCGGCAACCAATCCTTCAAGATCTAATTTAGCAGAGATTAGATCAGGTGAATATGAAGGATTTTCAAAAAAAATTAAAGATACTAAATGGAAACCTGATTGTGGCCCTTCTGAATTTAATTCCAAATCTGGAGCTACCGCAATTGGCGTTAGAAACTTCTTAATTGCGTATAATATTAATTTGAACACTAGAGACCAGCGATTGGCTACCGATATTGCTTTTGAGCTAAGAGAAAAAGGTAGAAGTAAGCGTGAGCCAAATCCAAAATCACCAAATTTACTTGATGGAGAAATCATAAGAAATGAAGATGGATCACCTGTGAAGGTTGAAGGAATGTTTAAAAATGTAAAAGCGGTTGGTTGGTATATCGAAGATTATAATCGCGCTCAAATATCTATAAATTTTAATAATTATAAAGAATCATCCATTCATGATGTGTTTGATGCAGCCTGCGAATTAGCAAGAAAGCGCGGTGCTCGCGTAACAGGAAGTGAACTGGTTGGACTAATTCCTTTGGATGCATTATTGATGGCAGGAAGACATTATATAATAAAACAGAACTCTTCATTAGGCGTTCCAGTAGATGAGATTATAGAAATAGCAGTTCAATCGCTAGGCTTAAATGATCTTGAGCCTTTTGAACCATCTAAAAAAATAGTCGAATATGCTATTGCTACAGAAAAAAATAAACTAATAAACCTTAAAACAGTAGATCTAATTAATGAAGTTTCAACAAACAGCCCAGCTCCTGGGGGCGGATCGGTCTCTGCTTTATTGGGCTCTTTAAGCGCATCATTGTGCTCAATGGTCGCTTCTCTTACATTCCATAAAAAAGACTATATTGATTTAAGGAAAGAAATGAGCGATTTAGGGGTAGAGGCGCAGTTGTTAAAGGATAGGCTCTCTGAGCTGATTGATGAAGATACTGATGCATTTAATGCAATAATAAAGTCAAATAAGCTACCATCTGGAACAGATGAAGATCGTAGCATCAAAAAATTAGCAATCAAGAATGCATATCAATTAGCAATTGATACTCCATATGAAATAGCAACCTTATGCGCAAAGGTTCTTGATTTATGTGTTTTACTTAGTCGAAAAGGAAACCCAAACTCAATTAGCGATATTGGAGTTGCTTCTGAATCAGCTTTAGCTGGTTTTAAAGGAGCATCAATGAATGTTTTAATCAACCTTTCAAGTATTGAAGATAAAAAAATACAAAAAGAAATGAAGGAAAATTTAGACAATATGAGTAAAACCGTTGATAGCTCTTATGAATTGACTAATTCTGAAGTATACAAAGTTATGAATTCGCAATGAATGACAAGCTAATAAAAGCAATTGATAGAGCTAAATCGTATGTTTCTCAATTAGTCGTTGAAGGAAGCAGCTATTCTTCTAATATTGATTTAAATAAAATATGGCAACTTAATGACAGCTATATTGTATCTCCTGCTGGTTCAGGAATCATAATAATCGATCAAATGCTCGCACATCAGAGAATTCTTTATGATGGAGTTATAAAATCATTAAAGTCATCTTCATTTTCATCACAAACATTACTCTTTCCTATAAAAATGAAATTCACACCTAATAGGTTTTCAAGCTTACTAGATGCGCTACCATTCATGAATAAGATTGGCTTTAATTTGAAAGATAATGGAAATAATCATGTAATTCTTGAATCAATTCCATCTGAAATGCTATGGGGAAATGAGAATGCTATAATCAACCGAATGATTGATGATTTCCAATCAATTATAAAGAAAGAATTTTCTAAAGAAAAGGCTCTTGCTTTAAGCTTTTCAAATCAAGCCTGCATTAAGCATGGCGACAATCTTAGCAATACTGAAATGACCGAACTAGTGAATAGGTTATTTGGAACAAGTGAGCCTTTTATTTGCCCTAATGGTAAATCAATTTTAATCCAAATACCTATTAATGAGATTGAAAAAAAATTCACAAAAAAATAATATAACCTCATATTATACTTATTAATTAAATGGAATTTATTCCTGCAATTATTGGGCCAACCGCAAGCGGAAAAACTGATTTAGCGATTCGTTTAGCAAAAAAAATCAATGGTGAAGTCATTGGTTTGGATTCACGCCAAATATATAAAGATATACCTATTGGTACGGCACAACCAACCATTAACGAAACTGGAATGATAAAACATCATTTAATTGGTATTAAGCCAGTAACTGAAATAATTAATGCAGGATCTTATTCAAAGTTGGTAATCAAATGCATTGAAAAGATAAAATCAATAAATAAAATTCCAATTATTTGCGGTGGTTCAGGCCTATATTTTAGGGCAATTTCAAAGGGAATATTTGATAGCAGTCGCTCTGAATTAGAAGTTAGAAGTAAGCTTAATTTAGAGTATGAAAATGGTGGCGCTGAAAAGATGTTAAAGCGATTAATAAATTTGGATTATGAATATTCTAAACTAATTCACATTAATAACAAAAAAAGATTAATTAGGGCGTTAGAGATTTTTGAAACTACAGGAAAAACGCCATCTGAGCATTTTGCCAATCAAAAAAAAGATTCTATTCCAGTTCCAAATCTTTTTTCTGTTTATTTGGATTGGAGTAAGGTAGAAATAAAAGAGAATATAGTAAAAAGAACCTCACAAATGCTAAGTGATGGATGGATAGAAGAGGTAAAATATTTATTAAAAAAACACCCCAATATAGATTTACATCCGCTCGATTCTATAGGTTACAATCAAATAATAAGCCATTTACAAGGGAAGATAACTCTTAAGCAGCTTGAAGAAGAAATCAATATCAAGACCAGGCAGTTTGCAGTGAAACAGTCCAAATGGTTTAAAAGGGAAAAAATTGATTTAACAATCAGTATGAGTCATATGATCAATCTAGATAAAATTGTTGAAGAAATTTCTATGTCGCTTAATTAATTATATTTAATTTGATTTACTCTTTAAACCGTTCCTGAGAGAAGGTAAGAGTATTTTATATACCTCTACATAATTTGTCTCGGAGCGATTCAATATTATTTAGAGGTTTTTTTATGTCAAAAGATAGCAGAAAAAAAATATTAGATTCGAAAGCTATCAATCGTTCAGTTATTAGATTGGCGCACGAAATCTTGGAAAGAAATAATATCGTTGACGAATTAGTTTTAATTGGAATTCTTTCCAGGGGCGAACCTCTTGCTAAGCGACTACAAAATCATTTAAAAAAAATATCTGGCTCTGTCGTTCCAATTGGAACTTTGGATATTACCTTTCATCGAGATGATTATAGAGATCGGCTTGTTGTACCACAGGTTAAGGGGACAAATATTAACGAAGATATTAATCATAAAACTTTAATTCTTGTAGATGATGTATTGTATACAGGTAGAACAATTAGAGCCGCTATGGATGAGTTGCACTCATTTGGTAGGCCAAATAAAATTCAGTTAGCTGTTTTAGTTGACCGTGGCCATCGAGAGGTTCCTATTCGAGCAGATTTTGTTGGAGCCAATATTCCTACCCATGAAGGTGAGCATGTAAAAGTAGAACTCGAAGAGATTGATGATAAAGATCTCGTTACTTTAATAAAATACAGAGTTAAAAAATGAAAAATATCCATTTATTAGGACTAAAGGATTATCCAAAAGATGATATTCAAACAATTATTGATACAGGATTTAGATTTAAGGAGGTACTTGATAGGCCAATAAAAAAAGTTCCTTCGCTTCAAGGAAAAACTATCGTTAATCTTTTTTTTGAAAATTCAACTAGAACAAGGATAAGTTTTGAGCTTGCTCAAAAAAGATTAAGCGCAGATACTGTCAATTTTTCCGCTTCAACATCTAGTTTGAAAAAAGGTGAAACATTCAAAGATACCGTACAAAATATAGAAGCTATGAAAATTGATGCTGTTGTTATGAGGCATCCTACACCTGGCTCACCACTTCAACTAACAAAATATATTGATGCAATAGTTATTAATGCTGGTGACGGAACTCATGAACACCCTACTCAAGCCATATTAGATATGATGAGTCTACATGAAAAATTTGGCTATCTTAAAGGTCTTAAAGTTGGTATTGTAGGTGATATATCTCATAGCAGAGTTGCGCTTAGTAATATTTATGGCCTTCAAACTATGGGAGCTGAAGTTACGCTTTGCGGACCATCTACCTTAATTCCATCATTTGCTGAAGATCTTGGAGTTAATGTGAATTATGATATAAATGAAGTGATTGAATGGGCTGATGCAATAAATGTATTAAGAATCCAACGAGAAAGAATGGATGGCGGTCTTTTGCCATCTATTCGTGAATATCGAAACCTTTTTGGTATTTCTAAGCAGCGATTATCTGAACATAAAAAAGAAATTGTTATTATGCATCCTGGACCCATGAATAGAGGCGTAGAGATTGATAGCGCTGTGGCTGATAGTGATCAAGCTATCATTCTTGACCAGGTATTAAACGGTGTTGCCTCGAGAATGGCAATTTTATATTTGCTTTTAGGTGGAAAGCCAGATAAGGAATCTGATTAGATGGATATTTCAAAACTGAAAAAAAATATTGTTCTAAAAAACGGAACAATACTTGATCCGTATAATAATACTGAGAAAAAAGGTGATTTACATATTGAGAATGGTAAAATAAAATCAGTTGGTAAAATATCTGCCCCAAAAACATCAGAGATTATTGATTGCAAAGATTTAATTATAACCCATGGTTTTTTTGATATACATGCACACTTTCGCGAACCTGGTAGAGAAGATAAAGAGGATCTTAACTCAGGTTCTCTTGCTGCGCTCGCAGGGGGATTTACAAGAGTGTGTACTATGCCAAATACACATCCTCCTATTGATAGCCCTGAATCAATACGTTACATCATTGATAGGTCTGAAGAATGCCCTATTCATATACATCCCATAGGATGTATAACTAAGTCTCAAGAAGGTAAAGAAATCACAGAAATGGGTGCAATGCTCGCAGAAGGTGCTCTCGCATTTAGTGATGATGGCTTACCTATTAATGATTCAGGTGTAATGTATAATGCCTTAGAATACTCTTATATGTTTGATGTGCCAATAATTAATCACGCAGAAGATGATTGCTTAAAAAGGCATGGATTAATGCACGAAGGAAAAGTATCTACTCATCTAGGGTTGTCTGCAAGCCCTGATATTACAGAATCAAATATGGTTTTTAGAGACTTAGAGCTATCAATTCTTACTGGAGCAAGATTGCATGTTCCGCATGTAAGTTCTGCTAAATCAATTAACCATATTAAATTGATGAAAAAGAAAAATGATAAAATAACTGTTGAAGTTACACCTCATCATCTATTTTTTAGCGATGAAGATCTTTATACATTTGATACTAATTTAAAAGTTGCTCCCCCCATTAGAACCAAAGAGGATAGAAAAGCTATAATTGATGCAATCAAAAATGGAATAATTGATTGTATTGCCACTGATCATGCACCACACACAATTGAAGATAAAGAAGGCACCTTTGATATAGCTCCTTTTGGAATGATAGGTTTAGAATCCTGTTTTGGGGCAGTAGGCAAAGTATTAATTAATGATAATAAGATGGATCAGATGAGCTTGGTAAAGCTATTAACAGTTAACCCTAGGAAAATCATGGGCTTAGATCAAGATTTATTTAAAGAGGGGATCGAGGCAGAGATAGTAATTTATGATCCAAAATTAGAATGGAAATTCTCATTAGAAAATATTTTTTCTAAATCACAAAACTCACCTTTTCTTGGCAGGGAAATGAAGGGGAAGGTCAAATCAACCATTGTAAAAGGTTATATAACATCTATTGATTAATTATAAGTTGACTATGACTGTCAATAGAGTCTAATATTGTCGGCTAAATTCTAAGCAAAAATATGAAAACGAAATCACTTAAATCTGATGAAATAAATAAAGATTGGTATATTGCGAATGCTGAGGGCAAGACCTTAGGTCGCCTTGCCAGTCAAATCGCAAAAGTTTTACGAGGTAAACATAAACCATCTTTTACGCCACATATGGATATGGGAGATTTTGTTGTTGTTGTTAATGCTGAAAAGGTTACTGTTTCGGGGAAAAAAGAAAGCGATAAGACTTATTTTAAACATTCAGGCTATATTGGCTCTACAACATTCACAAAGTTAGATCAAATGCGACGATCGCACCCTGAGAGAATAGTTGAAAAAGCAGTTTGGGGTATGTTACCAAAGAATCGTTTAGGAAGAGCAATAATAAAGCATTTAAAGGTTTATCAAGGGCCTGAACATCCACATGAAGCCCAACAACCGAAAGAGTTAAATATTTAATGGCAGTTGCTAATTATAAAGCAATAGGACGCAGAAAAGATTCTGTTGCTAGAATTAATATGTCGCCAGGTAAGGGTGAGATTATTATTAATGGTCGATCATTTAAAGATTATCTTTGCAGGGAAAGCTTAGCAATCGTTGTAACTCAGCCACTAGATTTAATAGATCAACGCAATTCATATGATTTTAAGATAAATGTTAATGGCGGAGGTTTGAGCGGCCAAGCTTCAGCTATTCGTCTTGGTATTGCAAGAGCGCTAAATGAAGTTAGTAGCGATTTTCGTCCAGCTTTAAAACAAGCAGGATTTCTTACTAGAGATGCTCGTGAAGTTGAAAGAAAAAAATATGGACAGCCTGGTGCTCGCAAAAAATTTCAATTTTCTAAACGATAAATAATCTATTCATGTCAAAAATAAAATTTGAAGATTTATTAGGTACTGGAGCACATTTTGGCCATGTAACACGCAAATGGAATCCAAATTATAAACCGTTTGTGTTAATGGAAAAAAATGGTATTCATATTATAAATCTTGATGAAACCTTACGATGCTTAGATAAAGCAAATTCATTTATACAGTCTCGAGCAAAAAAAGGCGGCGAATTCCTTTTTGTTGGTACAAAAAAGCAGGCTAGAGATATAGTTCAACAGGAAGCAGATCGCTGCTCCATGTTTTATGTTGTTGAGCGTTGGCTGGGTGGAACTTTGACTAATTTCTCAACTATAAAGAAAAGCATTAAGCGCCTTCATTTGCTAGAAAAAGAAGGCTCTCCAATCTATGAAAACCAAACGAAAAAAGAAGTTCAGATGTTAAATAGGGAGAGAATTAAGCTTTCTGATCAACATAGGGGAATTAAAGACATGCGTAGGCTTCCAGATGCTGTTATTATTGTTGATACTAATCTTGAAAGTACTGCAGTTGCAGAAGCGGAACGTCTTGGAATTCCTATCATTGCAATTGTTGATTCAAATACTGATCCAACTATGGTTGATTATCCTATTCCTGCCAATGATGATTCAATTCGAACTATTCAGTTAATTATATCAGCCTTAGCTGATACCATTCTAGACTCCTCTGCAAAAAAATCTAAATCTTTTACGGAAAAAGAGTCAAAAAAAGAAAAACCTAAAAATAATCTAAGTGCTAGTTCTAAAAAAGAAACAACTGAATCAAATCTTAAAGATAAAAGCACTAAATCATCAGATGAAAATGTCAAATCAAATGATGATTCAACAAAAAATTAATTATAATAAATAAATTTAATAAGGCCCAGCAATATTATGTCTATTGATGCAAAAGTAGTTAAAACATTACGAGAAAGAACTGGCGCAGGGATGATGGATTGCAAGAAAGCTCTTCTTGAGACAAGTGGTGACTTAGAAAAAGCTGTTGACCATCTAAGAAAAACAGGGATAGCAAAGGCAGAAAAAAAAGGCCAACGAACCACTAAGGAAGGATTAATATTTTCCTATATTCATCACGGTGGAAAACTAGGTGTTTTGTTGGAGCTAAATTGTGAAACAGATTTTGTCGCAAAAACTGAAGGTTTTGCTAATTTAGCGCATAATTTATCAATGCAGATTGCTGCTACGAATCCTAACTCTATTTCCAGAGAAGATATGGATCCATCAGTCCTTCAAAGAGAGAAAGATATTTTTACTGATCAAGCAAAAGAATCTGGGAAGCCTGATAATATCGTCGAAAAAATGGTTGAAGGTAGAATAGAAAAATTTTATGCTGAATCTTGTTTATTAGAACAGCAATATATAAAGGATTCCGAAAGGAAAGTATCAGATTTGCTTACTGAATCTGTATCAACTCTTGGTGAGAATATAGTGGTTAATCGTTTTGTCCGCTATGCCATCGGTGAGCAATAAACCAAAATTAAATTATTTATATGAGCCAACCTGCCTATTCGCGGATTTTGTTAAAATTAAGCGGTGAGATATTATCTGGCGATCAAGAATACGGCATTGACCCAATTAAAGCCTCAAATTTAGCCAATGAAATTAAAGATGTTCATCAGATGGGAATTGGTATTGCTCTTGTAATTGGTGCAGGTAATATTTTTAGAGGAATTAAGGCTGCTAGCAAAGGAATGGATCGAGTTACCGGTGATTATTTAGGTATGTTGGCTACAATAATGAACGCAATTAGCGTACAGGATGCCTTAGAAAAATTAGATGTTGAAACTCGCACCTTATCCGCAATAACAGTTACACAAATATCAGAACCCTATATCCGCCGACGCGCATTAAGACATCTCGAAAAAAATAGAGTGGTTATTGTAGCTGGAGGTACTGGAAATCCATATTTTACCACTGATACAGCAGCAGCATTGAGAGCTACTGAATTGAAAGCAGAAATTTTATTAAAAGCCACTAAGGTAAATGGAGTTTTTGATAAAGATCCAGAGCTTAATCAAGATGCAAAACATTATAAGCAAATAACTTATTCTGATGTTATATCAAAAAATCTTCGGATTATGGATATGACTGCAATTACATTGTGCAAAGAAAATGATTTACCAATACGTGTTTTTGATGTAAATCAAAAAGGCAATTTAAAAGATATTTTATCTGGTAAGGAGCTAGGAACAATTATTTTATAGGTTTATATGTTTGAAGAAATAAAAAAAGAAACCAAACAAAAAATGTCACAATCTATTGAGCATGCGAAGTCAGAGCTTCTCAAGGTCAGGACCGGAAGAGCCAATCCTGATTTATTGAATTCTATCCAAGTTGAATACTATGGAACAATGACTCCATTAAATCAGGTCTCCACAATAACTGTACCAGAACCAAGAATGATTTCTTTGCAACCATTTGAAAAAACTCTTATTCCAATCATTGAAAAGGCCATTATGGATTCAAACTTAGGATTAACTCCAAATAATAATGGAAACACTGTTTTAGTTCCAATTCCAAGCTTAACTGAAGAGAGAAGGTTGGAATTAATTAAATATGTTCATCAATTGATTGAAGAGGGTAGAATTGTTGTTCGAAATATTCGCAGAGATTCAATTCATAATGTCAAAGAGTTTGGTAAAGATGAACATATTTCTGAAGACGAGACGAGGAGACAGGAAGGTGAAATTCAAACTTTAACTGATGAGCATATATCAATACTTAACGAGCTTCAAGAGTTGAAAGAGAATGAGTTGAAAGAATTCTAGCGTATTTCTTCCATAGTTTTATTGTCAGATTTAATAATTAACTACTCGCATTTAGAGAAGCCGCATCCTGGGCAAGTTACGCAGCCAGCTTCATGCATTACCGAACTACCGCAATCCGGACAAGTACTAATATTTTTAAATGTAAAATCAGTTACTTGCTCATCTAAATCATTGACTTCTTCAGATGTGGCCATTGTGATTGGGGATTTTTTGCTTTCATGATTATTATCTAATGCTTGACCACTGTTATTATCTTCTCTTAGATAGTCATCTAGCGCCTTACCAATAGCGTCAGGTGTTGAAAGGATTAATCTTCCATCTTCCCAAGTTGGGTTAGGCCCACTAATACCTTTTAACTGTTTAACGATTGCATTTGGATCAATTCCTGATCGTAACGCAAGCGAGATTAATCGACTGATTGCTTCAGATTGCGCCGCAGCATTGCCACCAGCTTTTCCAATAGTAGTAAATACTTCACATAAGCCATTGTCATCTTGATTGATCGTTATATAAAGCTGACCTTCTCCAGTGCGCATTCTTCTAGTAATTCCTACAGTTTCATTGGGACGAATTCTTGGCCTTTTTTCATCTTGACTGGTTAGAGCTTCAGATGCTGTATTTTGGTTATTTTCGCCTTTTTTATTATCATCAGTAATCAAGATACCTTCTCGTGAACCTTCCCGGTAAACGGTTATGCCTTTTAGGTTTGCTTTATAGGCAGTCATATAGATATCAGCTACAGTTTCTTTTTTAATATCTTGATGCAAATTCACTGTTGAAGATATTGAACTATCAATATATTTTTGTATTACACCTTGCAATTTGACTCTAAAATAAGGATCAATATCATGGGCTGTAACAACATGATTAGGTAAATTCTCATCATCACCAAACAGTTTTTCAATGATGGGATGATAAACTTTATATTCATCAAATTCACGCCCAAAACCATCATTCTTTTTTACTCTTCTTTTATATGATGTAGCAAAAATAGGCTCAATTCCTGAAGTGACTCTAGCTACTATTGCACCACTTCCTGTTGGTGGTACAGTTAGTACGGTGGAGTTTCTAATTCCATCTTCCTTTATTTTATCTCGTAGGTTTTTTGGGAGGTTTTTAACAAATTTACTCTTTCTGTATCCGTTCCATTTGAAATAGGGGAAGGAACCTTTTTCTTTTGCCAGATCTGAACTGGTCTCATAGGCAGTATCGCAAAAAATCTTCATTACTTGGTCAATAGTCTGTAGAGCATCTTCGCTATCATATTTAATACCCATACGTACTAGCATATCGCCTAAGCCGAGGATTCCAAGGCCAACTCTTCTATCATTTTGAGCATTTTCTTTTTGCGTATCTAGTGCGTGGCGATCGAGATTATAATCAATTACATTATCAAGGAAGCGGGTTGCAATCACAACGGTATCTTTAAATTCCTCAATCATGAAATTACCTTTTTCATCTACATATCGCTCTAAGTTTACTGAACCTAAATTACAGCACCCTCCATCGGGCAATGGCTGTTCGGCGCAAGGATTCGTTGAAACTAATGGACTACAATATTCAGCATTATGATAATCTGTCATTGTATCCCAGAATAATAATCCCGGCTCTGCGCTAGAATGTGCGCAATCAATAATCTTTTCCCATAGTTCTTTAGCTTTGACGGTGCTATAGACTTTATTCTCATATTTAAGATCAAAATCCGAATCTTTTTCAACTGCATCCATAAATTCATGTGTAAGCAGAACTGATATATTTGAATATTTTACCATATTGATATCATCAGATTTAATTGAAATAAATTTTTCTATATCGGGATGGTCAATGCGAAGGGTTTGCATATTAGCACCTCTTCGACCATGCTGAGCAATGGTATTAGTATTCTCACTAAATAAATTCATAAAGCCTACTGGACCGCAAGATTCTCCTCCGGTACCATTAATCTCAGCTCCTGATGGTCTCAATATTGATAGATCATGACCGCATCCACCACCAAATTTATAAGTACGAGCCTCTTCTTGGATGGTTTTGTAGATAGAGTTAATTGAATCATCCTTAATTCCTACAACGTAGCAATTATTTAATGTTGTAGTTATATCTTCACGCCCCGCACCATGCATGATTCGACCTCCAGGAGTAAATTTGAAGTCTTCAAGTATGGAGTAAAATTTCTTTTCCCAGTGTTTTTGTAATTTTTTAGTTTTTTCAACGCTAGCTAATGCCTTTGCCTGTCTTTGCCATAATTCATAGGGATGACTTTCCCAGGGTGCTAAGTATTTATTTTTGAGAACATCAGCACCTAAAGTATCGCCATCGTAGTAGGTGTCTATGTGGTAATGTTGAAGGTCTTCGGTTGCATCTTGATCATTAACTTCTTTAGTTAATTCTCTAACCGTTTCTTCAACGATATTATTAATATCTTCAGTATTCTTTTTTCCAGATGGAAAATTTAGTTCAATCGCTTCAGCCATATAAGAATTCCTTTTTGGTATGTGGATACAATTTTAAAAAACGAGGTTTCTGTCAGGCTGACATTTGAAAAAGTGATAATCACTTGGGTTGGCACCACCAATATATTAATCTTATAAAAGCCCATCAAGAAGAAAAGTAAAAAAAATTGATTAGCCCTCGAAAAATTTATTTATATAACTATTTTTCCATAAATTCATTTATCAATATTTAATTTATTTCAAAAGAAAATTTATTCAATTAAGTATACGCATTTTATTATTATAACCCTTTTTTATTGTC
>JAYZHP010000125.1:0-10618 GCA_036166415.1 Fidelibacterota bacterium
TAAAAACAATTAAAGATGAGTTTTCAATTTTTTCTGATCCAAGGGATAAATATGTTTATTTAGTAGATCTTGCAAAAATGTCCAATGGAATTTCAAAAGAGGAGCAAATTGAGCAAAATCGAATACACGGATGCACATCTCAAGCTTGGATCATCAGAGAATCAAAAGGTATAAATTTTTATTTTAGAACAGATTCAGATGCAATGATTGTTAAAGGTCTTCTTTCATTGATAGAGAGATCATTTAATGGGCATTCTTCAGATGAAATCAGAGAGATTGATGGAAGTAAATTCTTAGAAGCTGTTGGCCTGGATCGTGCTATTAGTAGCCAAAGAACAAATGGGTTTAGCAGTGCAATCAACAAAATTCAAAACGATATATTGGATTAGTTATGTATTCAGATATAGATGAACAAGTGATCATTGAAAGAGACTGCGAAGCAACATTAATTCCTTTTGGGAATAAGATCACCTTAAAAAAAGGTGAAGAAGGTCATATTACTCAAGCATTGGGTGGATCATATACAGTGATGATTCGTGGTAATCTAGTAAGAATCGAAGGGGTTGATGCAGATGCTATTGGTAAAATACCTGAAGTTCAACCCTGGCTTGAAGAAACTGAAACAGATGGAAAAGCAAATGAAAAAGCAGTCTGGGAAGCAATGAAAACCTGTTATGACCCTGAAATTCCTGTTAATATTGTTGATCTTGGTTTAATCTATTCGTGTAGCTTATCTGATAATTCAAAGGGTGGTAGTAATGTGGAAATTAAAATGACATTAACAGCCCCTGGATGTGGAATGGGTGATATGATTGCAGGTGAAGTAAAGCAAAAAATTGAGGGAATTCCCGGAACGGCAGATGTAGATGTTGAGCTAGTTTGGGATCCTCCATGGGATAGAGATATGATTAATGAAGCTGCAAAATTACAGCTTGGTATGCTCTGATGCTTACGGTTGATGATATTCGCAAAGAATTTCCAATCTTTAGTCAGCGAAAAGGGCTAGTCTATCTAGACTCAGCATCAACCGCTCAAAAACCTCAATCAGTTATCGATTCAGTTAGTTCATATTATTCAAATTACAATGCTAATATTCATCGCGCTCTTTATGAAATTGGAGAGAAAGCAACAAATGAATATGAGGCTGTTAGGGAAAAAGTGAGGGAATTTATTAATGTACCTGATACCCATGAGATAATTTTTACTAGAAGCTCTACCGAATCGATCAATTTGGTTGCGCACGCATGGGGAAACAAAAATCTTTCTGATGAAAAAGGTGTTTTAATATCTGAAATGGAACATCATAGCAATCTTGTTCCTTGGCAATTAATTACAAAAAAAGTTTCATCTTTTTTGAATTACATTCCATTGCTTGATGATGGAACGCTTGATTTGTCTTCTATTGAAAAGAAAATGCACCAGATTGGTTTAATTGCAATCACGCATCAGTCAAACGTTTTTGGAACAATTAACCCGATTTCCAATATTGTAAATCTTGCAAAATCAAAAGGTATAGTATCCTTGATTGATGGAGCGCAGGCTGCTCCTCATTTTCCTGTTAATTTAAATGAAATTGATTGCGATTTTTATGTATTCTCAAGCCATAAAATGGTTGGACCAACTGGGGCCGGTGTACTGATAGGGCGCAGAACACTTCTAGAGGAAATGGATCCTTTTTTATCTGGCGGGGAAATGATAAACAATGTTACTCTAAATGAATCAACCTGGAATGATGTGCCTTGGAAGTTCGAAGCAGGAACACCAAATATTGCGCAAGTTATTGGTCTGGGAGCGGCTATAGATTTTTTGGCAGAAGTAGGCCTTGATAAGATACAACAGCATGAAGAGCAATTATTGCACTATGGACTAGAAGAACTATCAAAAATTGAAGGTATCGTTATTTATGGCAACCCTCCAGAGCGAGGTGCTGTTATTCCATTTAATGTGGAAAATATTCATCCACATGATTTAGCAAAGTTTCTTGATACGGATAAAATCTGTATACGCGCAGGGCATCACTGCGCTCAACCAATTATGAATAAATTAGGAATTTCTGCATCGGCACGGGCAAGTTTTTACCTTTACAATGATAAAAATGATATTGATCAATTAATTCAAAGTATTAAAAAAACTGCAAATATTTTTGTATGATTAAGAGTTATTTTCTAATTGATTCCGATTGAATATAAAGGAGTAATAATATGACTAAAAAAGATAAAGAATCAAAAAAATATAAATATCTAATTACTATGCGATGGTATGTTGAAACCGATGAGCAGCTAGTTGCAGGGGCTTCTGAAACAGACAAAAAACTTTTAGATCTAGTTCAACATCGCACCGATGGGAAGCCTGTCTGCAAAAGCTGTCCTACTCGTCACTATGAGGGATATGGGATCTTAGACTATCATCATTTTATGGGTGACAATAAAGAAGTATATATGTCCTCAGATAAAATCGTAGAGTAAATGGAAACTATCTATCTTGATGATTTTCTTGATGAGGGAATACTCAAAGAAAAATCCTTTAGAAAAAAAGTTGAATTAACCGATTGGAATCAATATAAAGATAAGCGTGTACTTATCAAAGGGTGCACGGATATACCCGTTCCAACGTGGGCCTATCTTATCATCACCGCTCATTTATCGCAATCTGTAGAAAGAATCTATTTTGGTGAATTGCGTTCAGCTGTAAAAATTTATACTAGAAGAAAATAGTTGTGTCACATAAAAGAGTCAGTTGGGAAAAATATTTCATGAATATCGCAACAGAAGTTGCTACGCGATCTACATGTGATCGTAAACATGTTGGCGCGGTAATTGTCCGAGGAAAAACTATATTATCTACTGGGTATAATGGATCCATAAAAGGCCTGGATCACTGTGATGATATCGGGCACGATATGGAAAATGACCACTGCGTTAGAACGATTCACGCAGAAGCCAATGCTATAGTGCAAGCCGCTAAGCATGGAATTAATATTGACCAGAGTGAAATATACGTTACAGCTTCTCCTTGTTTTGACTGTTTCAAGTTAATCGCAAATGCAGGAATCTGTAAAATTTATTTTGGCGAGTTTTATCGCGATAAGCGAATTGTGGAGCATGCTAAATCATTAAAAATTGACTTGGTAGATCTATCAAGTCAATAGGCTGAATTAAGGCTGGAAGAAATAATCAAATTTTAAGAAAAGCGAATTCGATTTAGATTGACTCCATTCCTGGTCTTCGCTTGAAAAATAATTGTTATCATTTAGATTATAAACTATATAAACTAAGCTTCCGGGCTTATACTCCCATCTATATACAAATGTGCCGCGCTGATTATCAATTTCAAAATCTTCATCTCCATTATAGCTAAAAGGGTTTATGCTTAAAGATTTTTCTCTTTCTAAGCTGCTATAATCTTTATAGTCCATTTTAACATTAAATGGCTGATAAAAAGCTTCGAATGTCATTCTAGAGGTAAAAGCAATATTTAACCGTAATTCTGTATTAAGCTGTTCGCGTTTTATATTTGCATAAACTATATCGTATTTGCCATTAGCATCTTCAAATGCACCATTAGCGTTATCTACAATATCCACCCACTGCATTGAGCCGGGCCTATCTTCAATTGAAGAATTGATAGAGAAATTGATATTGTTTGTTGGTTTCAATGTAATCCTAGCTCCATACTCTGTTCCAATACCTCTAATCTCCCCTTTGTTTATTTTAAACCATGGCCTAAGTACATATTTTTTTCTTCTATCTGTTGTAAACCAAGTATTAAATGATTGCCAGGCTTCGTCTTTAATTATTTTTGCTCGGTCGTCTCTATAAGTATCGTCATCTTCATAAGTTTCAGGGTTAAACTCAAATTCTAACCCAAAATTCCAATAATTCATAAAATTATTGGTTTGTTTTATCTCAAGATTATTTCTGGTAATTAAACCATTGGGTAAGCCTGAAAGCCATAATCTAGCTTCTATTTTTTGATTCAAAAAAATTCCCTTAGGTTGATCTCTTCTTAGAGATACACGCCCCCCTGAATACCAATTATTGTTTTTTTCCTGATACCCCATTGGGCTAACATCCCAGTTTTTATCTCTATAGCCTCCCCATGTAGCTAAATCCCATAAAACCGGATGGCGATAACTAAGCACAAATCTTCCGGCATATCCATTTTTTTCATTCATAGTATTTGCGATCTGTCCATTAAATGATAATTTATTGTCCATGAGATTTAATAATACATCTGCAGCTATACTGCTAGCGGGAGAATTATCATTTTGTCGCTTAAGATCGGTGGCCATAAAACCATATGTTGATAGTTCATTTATAAATGGCTTCTCTACTCTACCTACAAAGTAATTCGCATAGGGCTCAATTAAAAACTGATCCTTTTTTATCGTACCATTTTCTTCATATTCCCGAGTCCCATATTCTTGATTTGTAACAGCATTTATTATTCCGTATCTAATTCCGGACTGTGTTTCAGCTAATATCTTTGCTGCGCCTAATATTGTAGTTTCATTAGGCCTATCAACAATACTTCCGGTATCAGGCGAATTAAAACCAGGCCTTTTTCCAATTCTTCTTGAGTTAAACAAATTTAAGTAACTTTTGAAAAAATTTGCACCTTGGACAAAGAAAGGTCTTTTTTCATCAAGGCGCGTTTCAAAAGCGGAAAGATTAAGGACAGATGGATCTGCTTCTACTTGACCAAAATCTGGATTAAATGTCATATTGAGCGTGGTGGTAGAGTTAATGTTATAGCGAGAGTCCAAACCAATATTTGTTACTTGCTCCATGGAGCCAGTTTGGGTTTGACCCGCTAATAAATAAGGTACAAGCTCAAGATTGTTTGGTTGAGGGATATTCTTAATTCCTTCGATAATTCCAAAATGTGGGATATAACCCCTTACGCCTTTTGGTCTACCCGGCCATTGAATTTCTTCTTGATTGGTGAAGTACCCTCTTTGGAATGTCCCTCCCCATGTCTGGACTGCATCTTTCGTGTATTGAAATACATTAAACGGAATACGAATCTCAGCTGACCAGCCTTCTGAATGTATAGAGGTTTTGCCATCCCATACTGCATTCCAACTATTGTCAAATTTATCCCAATCCCTGCCAGCTTCATCAACAGCAACATCTATCTGCACTTCGGCGGCAGAAAGAGCAAACCAATATCCAGTTTTATCATCATTATTTGAGTCAATGCCAATACCAACCCAATCTGCATTCCTCTCAATTCCTTCAAAATCATCTCTCCTGCTCATTCTTGACATAATTTTAGTTGGGTCAGGATCAAAGTTTTGAAAAGCTATGTATAAATATTTATCATCATACAATACACGAACTTCAGTTTCTACTGAGGTTGGCTTCAAATTATAAGGTTCAAACTGAATAAAATCATCAAGTGCTATTGCCTGATCCCAAGCTTCGTCATCTAAATTCCCATCTATAGTTGGCGCTACTTCAGTTCGCGTTGCAATCATAGATTTATATTTTAACGCACCTGAATCAATTTCATCTGAATCTGCTTTTAGATCTTTGGTTATTATTAATAATGGAATTACTAATAATTTAAATAATCGTGTCATGGGTTAAATTCTTTCCGCAATAAGTTCAGCAATATCGAAAACTTCCATATTCTGATCTTGACCGGTTACTTTTTTCCCATCCTCCATCATAATCATGCAAAAATTACAGGAAGTCGCTACTTTTTTAGCTCCAGTCTCGATCGCCTCTTCGAATCTTTCAATGTTAATTCGTTTTCCTTGCTTTATTTCATACCACATATTACCACCTCCAGCACCACAACAGAAACTTTCTTCTTTATTGCGAGGCATTTCCACTAATGATGCATTTTCTGATAGAACCGATTGTAAAACTTCTCGAGGAGCATCGTATTCTCCATGATGTCGACCAACATAGCATGCATCATGAAATGTGATGTCATCATCAAAAGAGGCTTCTGGTTCAATTTTGCCGTCTTTAATAAGGTCTGCAATAAACTCTGAATGGTGGACCACTTCTAGGTCAGTACCTATTTCACCATAATCATTTTTTAGTGTGGTGAGGCAGTGTGGGCACTGCGTCACAATCTTTTTTACATTATATTTTTCAAAATTTTCTATATTTTGCGCCGCTTGCATTTGAAATAAATATTCATTTCCAATCCGCCTCGCTGAATCACCTGTACAGGTTTCTTCATTGCCTAGTATTGCATAATCAATGTCAGCTTCGTTCATGATTTTTGCTACCGATCGGGAGATGTCTTTTCCTCGATCATCATACGCGCCAGAGCATCCTGCCCAATATAAATATTCAGCAGATCCTTTTTCACGCATTACAGGAACGTCCATTCCTTCGGTCCATTTTTCTCTATCTTGCGGAGACATTCCCCATGGGTTTCCGTAGTTCTCAATTTTATCAAAAACCTCCATTGCATCACGTGGAAAATTGCTTTCCATTAGGACAAGATCTTGCCTCATTCTAAGAATATCTACCATCGGCTCATTACCTACAGGACAAGCTTCCAAGCAAAAACCGCACGTAGTGCAAGACCAGGCTGCTTCCTCAGAAAGCATCCACTGCGATAATGAATCAAGGCTTTCTGCGCCATTGGCAAATTCTTTCATATTCTCATTGTAGTAATAGCGTTTATTAACTTCTATTGCTGCTGGAGATAATTCCTTTCCTGTTTGATATGCTGGACAAATATCCTGACATCGATTACACATAATACACGCATATCCATCTAATAGCTGTTTCTGGGGTAAGTGTTCAAGCTTGGAAGCGCCAAACTGCTCAAGGGTTTCATCTTCAAGATCCATAATCTCAAGCGCGGTCATTGAGCGGCGTTTTGTATCAGCCATATAATTAAGGGGTCCCATAAACAAATGCGCATGTTTTGAATAGGGAAAATAAGGGGTAAATAGCAATATTAATCCTAGCGCCATCCACCAGCTCAAATGCTCACCAAATATGAGACTTTCATGAGATAAATTTCCCCATAAAGATGCAAGCATGGTGGCTCCAGGCTGACTCCAATCAGTTCCATGTAAGGCAACCTCAAAAGATGCCCCAATAAATCTAAACCCGACATGGAGAATAATAAAAAGACCTACAATTAGCGAATCTCTTTTTACTCCCTTTTTAGCGCTTGGACTTAACATGACTGGTTCATTTGTGACTAGACGCGTATCTCTAGTAATGAATCTTCGGATAATAAATAGGATAACCCCAAGCAAAACTATCACGCTGAAACTATCAACAAAGAATCGATAAATATCTCCAGCGATATTGTTAGGTAAAAATGTAAATCCTGGAATCATGCCATATAAAATGTCAATAACGTTTACTAAAAGATATAAGGTGAACCCCCAAGCAACACCAGCATGAATAGCACCAACCACAGGGCGTGTTTTAAATAAGGTTTTCTGGCTAAGAAAGATAGCCAAGCCTTTTGGCCAATTTTTAATTACGGATTTCCAATTAATCGGCTGCGTGCCTCTAGCAATGATCTTAAACATCCGTGAAAACGTTATAAAAGATAAGCTCATGGAAAAAATAATGAGGACTAAAAAGGCGACTCGCTCTATTCCAGTAAGCATTAGAAAAATTTTATTTTAAGGCTTCGGTCAATTTTGGTAAAATTTCAAGAAGATCGCCTACCACTCCATAGTCCGCAATTTCAAAAATAGGAGCTTCGGGATCCTTATTGATCGCAACGATATTTTTCGACCCTTTCATTCCAACGACATGTTGAATGGCTCCAGAAATACCTAACGCCAAATACATTTTTGGCGTAACGGATTGTCCAGAGCTTCCAACCTGATGTGCAGCAGGAAGCCAACCAGAGTCCACCACCGGGCGCGATGCGGAGAGCTCTGCCCCTATTGCGCTTGCAAGGTCTTTGGCCAAAGGAATGTTTTCTTCTTTACCAATTCCTCTGCCAACTGATACAATTAATTCGGCAGCAGTAAGGTCTAGGTCTTCAGATGATTCTTTGAATGGTTCTTCAGATTGTGTTTTAATCATTGAGGTATCCAATGAAACATCATAATCTTTAATAGTAGCGCTTCCAGAGGTAATATTATCTGCGCTATATGCTGCAGACTGAAAGCTGATAAGATATGGAGTTTCCGTTGAAGGTGATACATCTGAAAACAGTTTTGCATTAAACATCTGCTTGGTCGCAGAAACAGTTTGTCCATCAATCTTTAAAGCAATACTATCTGCTAAAAATGGCTTCATGAGTTTGGCACTCAGTTTTGGCACATAATCACGCACTTGATATGAGTGCCCAAATAAAATATAAGATGGGGATTCATTATCAATGATCTGTTTTATGGCCTCCGCATAACCATCAGAAGAATAAGTTGATAGCAAATCATTTTTGATCTTTATTACTTCATTCAAATCAAATTGAGAAGCTTCATTGGCTAAAGCATCAGCATTGGCACCCATCACAACTGCGGACGTCTGCAGTCCCAGGGAAGACGCAAGATGCTGTGCCCCAGCAATCGACTCTAGGCCCATGCGGTGAATTTTACCATTACTATCTTCAAGTACGATTAATATGTCCATCGTAATCCGTTATGCGATTTTAATGTCATTTTTTAATACCTGTACCAATTTATTCACAACTTCATCGGGTGAACCTTCGATCATTACAGTTTCTTTTGAACTATTGGGTGCATATAATTTTTTAATGGATTGTTGTTGATCGGTATTGGTAGATGTTACTTCGCTAATTTCTTTCTTCTTAGCCCCCATGATCCCTTTCAAGGAAGGATAGCGAGGCGTATTGCAACCCGACTGCACGCTAATGCTTGCTGGTAAGGACATGGTAACCCATTGAAAATAACCCGCTTCAAGCTCTCGCTTAACCTTAATTGTCCCATCACCAACATCGGTGGCCATCGCAAGAGATGCCGTAGACATTTCAAGCATTTCTCCAAGAATGATGCCGGTCTGACCAAACCCAAGGTCATCGGATTGGAGGCCTGAAAATATTAGATCAAAATTTTCATCTCTGAGGCTATCGGCAAGAGCGGATGCGGTTGTTAGTGGGTCCGTCGAATCATGAGAATCTGTGCGAACATGAATCGCGCGATGAGCCCCTTTTGCCAGTGCTTCGCGAATAACCTTCTGTATTCTATCGGGCCCCATACTTACCACTACCACTTCTCCATCACCATTCTTTTCACAGATTTGCAGCGCTTCTTCAATCGCATAACTATCGCTCTCATTCATCACGTATGCTACCTGAACTTCATCAAGCCAATCTTGCGATGGGGCTATAGGTAGCGGGGATTCTGATCCGGGAACTTGTTTAACTAATACAGCAATTTTCATGAATAAATTTAATTTGAAGCTAAAGTTATTTGTTCAGCATATTAATAAATTACGATTCTTATGGTCAGTAAATTAAGCGAAAAAAATGATTATTATTGAAATGAAAAAATATTTGCCCATTTTATAGTTAAGCTGTACTTTTTATCAGTTCAGAATAGTAATTCTGTTTCTATATATTACACTAAAATATTTTTAAGAATACACTTATTAAGGAGAGAATAAAATGAAAAAAGTTTTATTTTTAACGATTTCCTCAGCGCTACTCTTCACTGCATGTGAAGATGATGAAGCTGTTGTAAATAATGGTTTAGTTGTAGGTACTTGGAAACTCAATGGTTATGAAGCAACTTACGAGCGCGTAGTAACGGTTCCTGCAGGTGAAGATAAAAACCAACGCTATACGCATGTAGTTGACTGGGATGCAAATGGTGATGCTGGTACAGAAGCATTCTTTCAAGCTATAGGTGGTAAGACTTCGCCAGCCTATTTAGGAGCTTCACAAACATTAATCAATGTTGGTGATGGCGAAAATGTTCCAGGTTTCCCTAGAACATTGGATCTACCAACCCCTGCTCATTTATTAGGATTTAATGTGAATCTAACTCTTGTTACTGATGATGCACCTAAAAAAGGTGAAGGTGCAACCTATAAAGTCAGTGGTAAATATCCAACGGTCCGTCAAGCAGATTGCCAAACAACAATCACCGTTGCATCGATCACAGATGAAGGTTTATATACGATTGACGTAGATAAAAATGGTGGTCCTAAGCTTGGTAATTTCATGATTCAACCAGATCCAACATTGGGCGGAGCAGTATTAGCGCCATTCTATGATGGTGATTATTCAATTACTGAAGGTGTGGGTGAAGCTCCAGATGAAATGTTAATTAATTATGTTGATCGTGATGGTCATGATGCAAGATATGCAGAAGTGCAAAGCGCTTGGAATGAAAGTGCTGACCGTGTAATCCAAGGTTATGGCATGGTATTTAATGATGCTAATGGCAATATCGCTTCGGCTGATCCTAATCCTGCAGTATTAAATCCTTTATATACTGGTGGATATCTTTTAAATCCAGCTATTCCAGCTGCATGGGGCAGTCAATTTACTTTCTATTTCTATAATATTAATGTAGCGGCGGCGGCTCAAGCCACAGATGCAAAAAATCCATTAACTGACCTTGATGGTGATGGCGCGGTTGGTGCAGGAGACATGATTGTATTCATGCACTATGATAACCTAGCTGGTGGCGGTGGAAAGACTGCGTTTG
>JAYZHP010000126.1:0-10017 GCA_036166415.1 Fidelibacterota bacterium
GCTTTATGGGTTTCCTTGCCAAATGGATTGATAATAGCAGAAATTCCTGTATTTGCACTCATAGCAATACCAGTCCTATACTCAACTGCTCTTAGTTTAGCAATTTCATAATATTGCCTCACGCCAGATGAATTCTGTAGCCAGGCAACATTTGCCTCAATAGTTAAAAAACGTGCTCCTTCTACAAAAAACTTTCTAGCTAGCAATGGATTAGTTGAATCATAGCATATCATATTGCTGAATAAAACCGAGTCTAATTCAAAAGTGGTAAATTCATCTCCATGAGAAAAGTTTCCTTGTCCAAAATTTAATTGTTTTAAAATGGGGAATATTGATGAAAGAGGGATGTATTCCGCAAAAGGCACTAAAAATAATTTATGATATAATTTATTTTTTTTCGAGCTAAAGAAAATAGATCCATTATAAATTTTTTTATCATTAGATGACGCTTTATAGTCAAGAGTCCCCATCATCAAAGGAATTGATGTTGAGTCGACTAATTTCTCAAATTTATTATTTAGATAAGAAACGCGCATATAATTTGGCAATGCTGCTTCTGGCCACAAAACTAAATCAGGTTTCAATGAGTAAGCTATTGTGTTTAATGAATCCATTACTTCATACAATTCATTTCTATAGCTTGCCTCCCATTTTTGATTTGGATCAATATTTGGTTGAATAATTGATATATTCCTTTTTTCCCAATTTATATTTTTCAAAGCGTGAAGTTTATAGCTTCCATAGAAAATTGGAATGATAGCCATTAAGAATAAAATTAGATTTTTTTTAGGATTCAGTTTATTTGTAAAAAATGATAAATATAATGCAACATTAATAAATATGATCCAAAATGCTACCCCTTCTGATCCAGTCGTGTCTATTATTTGTAAAATACTTATAAATTTTGTTTGGGTTAAAGCAAGATTTGACCAAGAAAATGCAAGCGGTCCATAGCTGCGAATCAATTCCATAGAAACCCACAAAAATGGGATTAAATATTCTACATAATTAAATCTATCTTTAAACCAGCTAATAGCGCCTCCTAATATCGCCCAAAAGATTGAAAGATATAGTATTGCTGCAACTAGAGAAATCATAACTGGTAAAAACGATGCCCCAGTATTAAGCCCTATCCAGTATAATGAAATTGCATTGGCTATGATTGCTGCAAAATAAGAATATTTAATTGAATCAATTATTTTTACAGTTAACCAAACCCTAATTAGTGGAATAAAAGCAAATAAAGCTAAAATACCAAAAAAGGGCGGGTAGGATAATCCAACTAATAATCCAGAAATCAATGCTAATTTTAATGGTGAAAAGATAGGTTTTTTCATTAGTAATTTAATTGATCCAGATAATGTTGTAGAAAAATTGCAGCAGCTGTCTCATCAATTTTTGATTTATTAAAACCTGTTTTTATCCCTTGAGTAACTAAGGATTTCTTTGCGCTTACAGAGCTAAGTCGTTCATCAAACATAATAATGGGAATATCAATTTTATTTTCTAGATAACTTGTAAAATCTTTTACCTTATCAGTTTGAAGAGTATTTGCCCCATGCATTCCAATTGGAAGGCCAATTATGAGTTTTTCTATTTTATGCCTTTTAATAATATCAATTAAATCAATAGAAAGATTCTCATAATTAGAATATGAAATAGTTTTTAGTGGTTTTGAGATTATTTTATTAGGATCAGATAGCGCCAAACCAATTCGCTTCTCGCCATGATCAATAGCTAATAATCGTCCCATAATTAGATGCTATAATAGTGTTTAATTTTGAATGCGAGAAACTTTATCAATGTTTTTTACTTCAGAAACTTTTCTCAGTACTCTATCTAGTTGCTTTAGATTGCTTACTTGTATAATAAGCCTAGCTATTGCTACAGTATCTTTTACTTTAATGTCTACTGATGTCATATTAATATTTAATTTTGAAATTGTTTCAGTCATATCTTTTAATAAGCCTTTTCTATCTTGACCGATAACTTTTAAATGTACATTAAAAAGATCTGATCTAGAAACTTCCCACTCTACCGGAACCAATCTATCTGATTCTTCATTTGATATCGGGAGATTATAGCAATTAGCACGATGAACCGTCATTCCTCTCCCTCTTGTTACAAAGCCAACCATACTGTCACCAGGTATTGGATTACAGCATTTTCCAAAATTGGCCATAACATTTTTTATACCCTCAAGCTTAATGCTCTTGCTTTCATTTTTTCTAAAATTGAAAAATCCTTGATTTTCAACATCCTTTACTTCTTCATTTTTTATTGAGTTTTTTTCAATTAATTCACGAATAGCAATGTCTCCTTTTCCAATAGATTCAAAAAGCTGCTCTACAGTATCAAATCCAAATTTAGAAAAACTATTTTTTAATTTTTCAGACTGATTAATTAGCTTTAATCTTCTGAGACTTTTAATGAATAATTGCTCACCAATTTTGACGCTTTCTTCCCTTTCTTTTTTATGTAAGTAGCTTTTAATTTTATTTCTAGCTTTAGAGGTTACTGTAAATTCTAACCATCCATAGTTAGGTCTCTGTGAATTACTAGTAATGACTTCAACATTATCACCATTATTGAGAATAGTATTTAATGGAACAACTTTATTGTTGACTTTAGCACCTAGGCAAGTTTTTCCAATTTCCGTATGAACATTATATGCAAAATCAATTGGAGTTGAGTTTGCGGGTAATTGTATCAGATCACCTTCTGGCGTAAAAACAAAAATTTCATCTCCAAAAAGGTCAATTTTTAATAGATGCATAAATTCTTTTGGGTCGTTTTCTTCGCTTTGAAGCATGTCAAGAAGATCTCGCAACCATTCAACATGTGAATCAATATTTTTGGAAGAACCTTTACCTTCCTTATATCTCCAATGTGCAGCCACGCCAATTTCTGCAGTTTTTTCCATATCTTCAGTTCGAATTTGAATTTCAATAATTTTTCCTTGTGGGCCAATAATTGTAGTGTGTATAGACTGATATCCATTGCTTTTCGGCATAGCGATAAAATCTTTAAATCTATCTTGAATAGGTTTGAATTTCTGATGAAGAACGCCGAGTGCTAAATAGCATTCTTCAACTTTATTTACTACAACTCGCACTGCTAGAATATCATGAATTTCTTCAAAATTTTTTTCTCTTTGAATCATTTTACCATATATAGATGAGTGAGATTTAGGCCTGCCATACACCCTAGGATTCATTTTATTAATTATCAATTCATCATTTAAGGCTGAAGTAATTGTCCTGATATATTTTTCACGTTCCTTGTTTGATGATTTAAGTTTTTTATCAATTTCTTTATAAATTTCTGGATTTAAAACCTGTAAGGCTAAATCATCTAGCATCCATTTAACACTTGCCATGCCTAATCGATGTGCGAGAGGTGCATATACATCGCGAGTTTCAATAGCAATTCTACGTTGCTTAATACGAGGCATATATTTAATTGTTTTCATATTATGTAGTCTATCAGCAAATTTAATGATTATAACTCTAAGGTCGCTTGCTACAGAAATTAACATTTTCATAAAATTGCCAGCCTGCTGTGCTTTACGACTAGAAAAATGTATTCCGCTTAATTTACTTACTCCATCAACTAAATCTGCAACATCCTGACCAAATTCTGATTTTATTTCATCAATTGTTGTTTCTGTATCTTCGACTGTATCATGCAACATTCCTGAGATAATAGTTGTTAAATCCATATTCCACGTAGCTAAAATCTTAGCTACTTCCACACAATGACTATCAAAATAAGGTTCCCCAGATAATCGCTTTTGTCCCTCGTGTCTTTTTATGCCAAACTCATATGCTTTCCATAATTGCACTTTTAATTTTTCGTCATTATCAAAATTATAATGAGAAATATTTTCTATTAATTGATTGAACTTCTTTGGGAATTCGCCCCCGATGAAAGGGACCAGTCTTGAAATAGGATTATCCATTAAATACTGATTCAGCTTCTGGCTCAGAAATTCTTGCTGAATTTTCAAATCGAGCAAACCTATCAATAAATGTTACATTGATATTTCCAGTTGGTCCATTTCTTTGTTTTGCGACCATAACCTGAGCCTTGCCTTTATCTTCATCCTCCTGAGAGTAAATCCAGGGACGATATAAAAACATAACTACATCTGCGTCTTGCTCAATAGCGCCTGATTCCCTTAGATCTGATAACTGAGGTCGCCTATCTGTTCTATTTTCAACAGCTCTTGAAAGCTGAGATAGTGCGACAACTGGCACTTCGATCTCTTTAGCTAGGTTCTTAAGTGATCTTGATATGTGTGAAATTTCCTGCTGCCTACTTTCTACTCCTTTTGGTCCTGTCATTAATTGCAAATAATCAACAATAATCAATCCAATATCGTGCTCCGCTTTTAAGCGACGCGCCTTAGCTCTTACTTCTAGGACAGACATGCCTGCGGAATCATCTAAATAAATGGGAGCTTCAGCAAGATTGCCAGAGGCAATGCTTAGATTTTTCATTTGGCTTTTTGGTAATTTCCCGGTCCTTACTAGATGGCTATCAACCCTACCTTCAGCGCAAAGTAGACGCATAGCAAGTTGATGATTGGCCATTTCTAAGCTAAACATCCCAACGCCAACTTGATCCATTACAGCTGCATTTCTACCCATTGATAATGCAAGTGCGGTTTTTCCCATACCCGGCCTACCGGCAACAATGATTAGTTCCCCTGGATGAAAACCTGAGGTCATATTATCTAAATCAACAAGGCCAGATGCAACGCCAGTTACAGAACCGGGGGTTGCGGCAATCTTATCTAGCTGTTCAAACGTTTGATGAAGCATTGACCCTAAATGATCAAAGCCTCCCTTAAGACGTTTTTCAGATATATTAAATATGGCTGATTCTGCTGCATCTAATATATCATCTACATCTTGATTATCTTCAGATGCATTTTTTGAAACTTCATGAGAAACCTGTATAAGGGTACGTAAAATACTTTTTTCTAGAACAATTTTAGCGTAATGCTCAATATTTGCTGTTGTGGGTACAGATTCTGCTAATCCTGAAATATAGTAAGCTCCCCCAACGCCTTTTAATTCATTTTTCTTTTTTAATCTATCTACAACAGAAACTGCATCAATTGGTTCGCCTTTTTCAAAAAGGTCAACCATGCATGAAGCAATACGTATATGGGCATCTTTATAAAACATATTAGGCTTCAGCCATTGCAAAGCCTTGCTTACTGCCTCTTTTGTAGTAAGCATAGATCCCAAAACTGCCTGTTCAGCCTCAATAGACTGGGGCTGTCCTTTTAATTCAATTTTATCTTTGTTAGGCATAGTAAATAATTATTTATCAATAAGTGAACGTATCCATTTAAAATCCTTCCACGCATCTGGCTTCCAATTGGAATTTCTCAATAAAGCAGCTGGGTGATAAGTAACGATTAAATCTGTTCCATGATAATTATGAATAATATTGCGCATATCTTTCAACGACTTATCCACACTCAGAAGCGTCTTTCCAGCGACTCTGCCTAAAGCTACAATGAGTTTTGGCTGAATCAAATCAATTTGATTAACCAAATATGGTTCACATTTTTCTATTTCATTTTTAGAGGGATCGCGATTATCTGGAGGCCTACATTTTAATACGTTGCATATAAAAACATCTTTTTCTCTGGATCTATTAATAGCAGAAAGCATTTGGTCTAATAATTTTCCTGCCCTACCTACAAATGGCTCACCTTTTAGATCTTCTTGCTCACCTGGGGCCTCGCCAACAAGCATCAGTGAAGCTTTGGGGTCACCAACTCCAAAGACAAAATTATTTCGAGTTGATCCTAGTTCACATTTTAAACAGTTTTTTATTTCATTATTATAAGAAATTAAGTCAGTTAATCTTTTTTTTAAAATTTCACGTTTATCCTGACTATTTATATTTGGGCCTTGATGTCCTATTGAAAGGAAAACTTCATTTCCAAATAATTCTTGATATTGTTTAAAATATCTTAATTTTTCATCATTCAAAAATAATTCTCAAATTATTATGATTCCTCTTGATCTTTTTTCCATTCAATCGTTCCATCTAAAAATTCATTTACCGAAACGGATGTTGGTTTTTCAAGCTCTTCGTAATCATCGGGGTTGGTCTCAATAACCTCATCATATACTCCCATTTCATCTTCTTCGGTTGAATCAATTATATCTTCAACAATTCTATCGCTAAGTACTTGCTTTGCTCGTTTTGACATAACGACAACAGATTCATAAATATCATCAGCGTGATTTTCCATCTCACGAATGGATAGTGGTTCAAGTGACATTCAGCACTCCTTTTGTTTCATTTTGAATAATTTCTAAAATTTTATTTGTAGCGTCTTCAAGTTTATCATTAACAACAGAGAAATCAAAATTTGATTTATGTGATAGTTCAAACTCAATCCTTTGCAGTCTTTTTTCTATTATTTCTTTTGTGTCAGTACCTCTTTTCTCTAATCTTGTTTTTAATTCATTTAAGCTTGGTGGTTCTATAAATATTGATATGGCTTGATTTGGAAAAAGCTTTTGAATAGACATGGCACCCTTAACATCGACTTCTAATAAAAGCAGTGTCTTATTATCGACTGACTGTTGGATTTGGGATTTTGACGTTCCATAGTAACAATCAAAATGAAAATTCCATTCTGTATACTCATCATTTTCAATACCATTTATAAATTCTTCTTCAGTCACAAAAAAATAATCAATACCATTTTTTTCATTTAGTCTCATTTTCCTTGATGTGTGTGATACTGAAAATTGTATTCTGTCTACTCTCTTTTGTATTTCTTTACATAAAGTAGATTTCCCTGAACCTGATGGAGCGGTGATTATAATTAAATTTTTCATAAGATATTTTGGATTTGCTCTCTAATCTTTTCGGCTTCATCTTTCATAATAATAATAATGTTTACTATTTTGTCTGAAAAACTTTTTGATCCAATAGTGTTAATTTCTCTACCTATTTCTTGAAGAAGAAAATTTAATCGTCTACCTGCAGGATCTTTATCTTTTGCTATTTTTTCAAATTGACTAAAATGACTTTTTAGCCTAACAACTTCCTCAGTTATACCTGATTTTTCAGCAATGATTGCAATTTCTTGATTAATTCTAGTTTTATCGAGTTGAATATTGCTTGTTAACTCGGATAGTCTTTTTTTCAATTTACTCATTCTTTTTTTATGTTCAGCGGGTAGCTGTTTTTCAACTTTATTTAACTCATTACGTAAATTGCCTAATCTTAATTCAATATCTTTTTTTAGTTTTAGCCCTTCCTCTTTTCGCATTTTAATAACTTTATTGCAAGCATCGGATATGGCTTTAAGGATTATTTTAGAGTCTACTGGTTTTATGTCATTTGATTTAAATAAATCACCAGAATTAATGATATCACTAATATTTAATTTTTGATCATATTTTTTTTCTATTGAATTAACAATTTTTAACAACGATTCAAAATGACTTTCATTAAAAGTATGCAAACCATTATCATTATTGCCATTAGATTCAATATTAATATGCACTGTTCCTCTGATTAGCCTATCCGAAATTAAATCTCGTATTTTTTTATCGATAGATGGATCTATATCAAAACCTCTTATTTTTAGATCAAGAAACCGTCCATTTACAGACTTAATCATAATTGAGATTTTATTATTACCCCTTCCGGCTGAGGATCTGCCATAGCCTGTCATACTGTTAATCATTTTATTTTAACTCCAAAAAAGCGTGGAAAGTTACAATCTTCAAGACAATGGTAAAACAATTATAGAAATTCAAATAATCTATAATTTATCAATATACTCCAAAATTAAATCAGAATTTATACTTAATGATATAAGATGGGTTGATCCCAAACCTGAGTTTCGCGGTTCATTCAAAAATGCATAATCTAGCGAGATATCTTTCCAGCTTAATCCCACTCCCATTGTTATGGATTCAATTTTATTTCTACCAAAGCGTATTGCAACAATATTATTATAAATAATATTTAATCCAAATAGTGCGTAGCTGTTGTTTTTATTTATACTTGAAGATGATTTATTGATTCCATTGGTATCCCAAACAAAATCGACATTCCCTTTGGCGTTTATTTTCATCTTTTCGAAGAAATAATTATGTGAGAATCCTGTCACTATTGTTGGCTTAAATCGTTCAATAGTTCCATTATTCCAAACTTGCCAGCTTGTAGTAAAATCCCTGATCAATAGGCCCATTCTACCATTTTGCCAAGGATGAGCTATAAAGCCTAGGTCAAGACCAATCCCTGTTGAAGAAAATTCACCTAAGGTATGATAGAGAGATTTAATTCCGATTCCAAATTTGTATGATTCCCTATCCCATGCGGTGCTAATATGTATACCTGTCTGTTTTTGCGAAAAGTAAGTTAATTTGTTTTTATCTAAACGTTCTCCCTCATCAAGAAGACCATTACCCTCTCCAATGTCACCGGTTCCAGGAATACCATCTAAACCAAAATCAATAAGTATATTTCTCGTATCAGGTATTTGATCTATGCCCTCATATAGAATGATAAGGTTTAATGGCCTACTATAACCCGTTAATGGAAAACCAATTAAATCGCTATTTATCATTCCACCCATTCTACTTTGATGGGTATAGTTAATATTATGCCTGGAAGAATAACCGCTTGAAGCGGGATTAAATAAAGAAGATGTCGTAGTGCCATAATCTGTTACTGCAGCAGAACCTATTGATAATATCCGTGCATCTCCTGCGTTTTCATATAACTGCCAACCGTATCTAACCCAATACGATTGAGAGCTAACTAAGGTGAAGAAGAAAAAAAGGGGTATTAGGTTTTTAATTTGGAAAAACCTAAGCATTAATACCTTTACCCTTTATTCTATAATTATCCTCTCTTATTGTCAATTCATTTTTATCGCAAAATTCTAATAAAGGTATAGCGTTCTTTCTAGTGGTAGAGGTTATTGATTTGAATTCAGAAATACTTAATTGGCTATTTATCTTAAAAAATGATTTCAATTGGATTACAAGTTTTTTATGATAATCTTGATGTATCCATAGGTCTGAGGTTATTTGAATTATTTTTTCTTTGTCTTTTAATATATGTAAAATTTGTAACGCTTTATCAGGGTTCTTATTTTCTATATCAGAGGAAGTCAAAAGATTAAATTTAGAGTTTTTTATTTTATTTTCGATCGTATTGGCCATTTCTATATCTGCACTTTCAAGGATCATTTTATTATTCTTAAGGGCATAGCCGGCATTGATCATTGATACTTCATCTTCTAATTGATTTATAATATAATCAAACCATTTTTTACTGTAACCAACCATATTGATTAATTCTTCTCGAGGGATCGATTTTTTATAGGGATGTTTCAAGTGAAATTTATTAATCTTATCTAAAATTTGATTCATTGATCTATCTAGGATAGTTGTGTTAAATAAAAGATTGTTATCATTAACGATCTCCTGACCATCAATCCAATTATTAATTTGAGAGAGATTGGTATTAAACACTATTAACCATTCTTTTATGGATAACGGTTTTTTCCAATTAATATCAATTAATTGATTTATTCTTTTTGATGGATCAAGTTCCAATGTCTGGACCAAAGCTCTCAACTCTTTTTTTAATAACCTTGGGTTTTGATCCAAAATCACACAGCCCGCTATGGTTTCCATAGGGGAAAAGCTCCTAATAATGAATCGCTGATCATTGATAGTAGGTACTGGCTTATTTAATTCAAGTAATATATTAGCTGATTGCCCTGAAGATAAGGTAAGGCCATAGGTAATTGCTTTTGCAGTAACCTGGCAAGTTCCAATATGCAAATGCACTGATTGTTTATTTTTTATTTTCCACTTTGTGTTATTAGCCATTTTTATATGAGCAATAATTTTAGATGTGGGCTTGATTAAATTCTTTTCAACTAGCGCAAACCCTCTTCTAATCTCATTTTTATCTATATTAGATAAATTGATTGCAGCTCTATCTCCCATC
>JAYZHP010000127.1:0-8689 GCA_036166415.1 Fidelibacterota bacterium
TATTACTAAAATAAATCATTATAAACCAATAAAATTAAAGTATAAAATAATAATTATATAAATATGCACAATATGGATGGAAATACGTTAATTAATGATGTTTTGTCATATTAAATGATATACTAAATCGATATTACTATAGAAAATATATTTATTAGAAAAAAATAACAGATTAATGGAATATTTGATATTATTAGATATATTATCCAACAATCCATATAATATTCTAGTAAAATATGCTAAATATTCCGATATTCCGATATAAATATGACTGATTCTGATATATATAAAGTTATAAAATCGCTTGTTGGTTATACCGATAATGGTAGTTCATCAAGTATTCGAGCCATGATAAAGACGCTCCTTCCAATTGAACACGCTAGTGGCTATTATTTATCAAATAAAGCTGAATTCTACGATCCAATCCAAGACGAAGTGTTTTATCGAAATTATAAATATGATAATGAAAAATCTAGAATTGATTCCATAGATTATATAAATGGAAGAATTGATTATTATAATAGATTATGTGATGAAGAATTTTCAAAATCAGGTGCTATATATGATTATATTGATCCAATTGTTCGCTGGGGAATAAAGGTTAAGCTTAGTTCCCCCATTTTACCTGAACATTCAAGCAATGATTATAATGCAAGCAAGGAAACAATACGTACAATAAATAATGAATACCTTTATAAATGTGCCTTAAAATTAGATTCAGATCAATTCTGTGAAAGATTCAATAAGCTGATTTATGTATATTTGAACAAATTGACTGGCGGAAGAAAATTGTTAACTGATAATACATTATATAATCCGATAATTGAATACGAAGATTGGTTTATGTCATCAGGTAAAGATAGCTCTGAGATCAAATCACTAGCAAATGGTTTACGAGGTATGAAAAATTCTGATAAACCCCTAGCTTATTCATCTGATGAAAAGTTAAAAAAAATAAATGCTACTTATAGCTTACGTGCAAATCCTAATCACAAAAAATGGTATTCAAGCCCAGTAGAATCTAAAATAATTTCTCTTATTGAAAATGGAATGATTGATGGATTTGTAAGTGATTGTAGATTTAAAAATGTTAACAAAATCAATATTAAGAAATTAGCATATAAATTGAAATGCAGTGATAAAACTGCAAAAAAGTTTCTTATAGAACACGCACCTTATTTATTGGATTAGTTATGATTATACGAATTTTTATTACTGGTGGTACATTTGATAAGGAATATGATGAGCTTACTGGTAAATTATTTTTTAATAAGACTCACTTGCGTGAAATGCTTGATTTAGGTAGGTCTAAGGTTGATGTAAATATTTCAACATTGATGATGAAGGATAGCCTTGAAATGGATGATATTGATCGGGAATTAATTGTTGATAATTGCTGTAATGCATCTGAAAATCAAATTATCATTACACATGGTACCGATACTATGACAACCACAGCCCAAGAAATTGCAAAAGCTAATTTAGACAAGGTTATAGTACTTACGGGAGCAATGATACCATATAAATTTGGAAGCTCTGATGGACTTTTTAATCTTGGTGGTGCAATTGGTTTTGTCCAAAGCCTTAAAACTGGTGTTTATATAGCAATGAATGGTAAGTATTTTGACTATGATAAAGTTGAAAAAAACAAAGAATCTGGTGAATTTATAGCTATTTAATTATTATCATTTCAGTTTGTCTTGGATCAATATATCTGCAGGTATTGCCATCAAAAAACGCATCCTCTTCAAGCATAATTGCCACTTCCTTTCCCCAAGCCTCAATAAAGACTTTTGCATTTAGCTCTATTGAATATGCAGTGTTCGGATATAATGGATAATCGCCATTAACTGGCACACCATTTTGCTTATCCCACATGCCTATGGTTGGGCCGGATCCATGTCCATAATATCCGATCGGATGAGTATATATTTGAGGTTTAATTCCAGCTAACTTTGCTTTATTTAACGCATTTAATAAAATTTCATTTCCAGTTCTACCTGTAATGAATTCACCAGTTAGTATATCTTGAAGCTGATTGCCAATTGCTAATGCATTATTTATTTCATTTGGTGGGGCATTTTCATTTTTTCTCAGTACATAGGCATGTTGCTGTGTATCCGTATTCAAACCTAAGTATGTAATGCCAAAATCTACATGTAGTAAATCTCCACGCTGAATAACATTGCTATCTTTTGATTTTGAGAATGCGCTGAGAAAATCAAATTCAGCATTATCAGATCTTTGCAAATCAACGGTAGGATGAAACCATGTAATAAGATTAAGATCTCTGATTCGTTCGCGATACCACCAAACAACGTCATCTGTAGTTGTTATTCCTGGCTTGATTACTTTTGATGAAAAACCTTCCTTAATAATATCATGCGCAATTTTACAAATGTCAGGATAGATATTCATTTCAAGCTTACTACGGGTTTCAAGCCACCCAATTGCTAGGTGTTCAGCACTAGTAATTTTTCTACGATCTTTCCGATTTAACGACTGGGTAAATAATTCATATTCAGTTGCAGTTAAGCCATCCGCTTGAGCAAAGTGCGTGCTTTGATTTAATCCAATCTTATTTGGATTCTTTGATCTAATTAGATCAGCAAGAGCAGCATATTGATCAGGCTCTTTTTCTGGGTCCCACATTTTATTAAAAACTTCTCCAACATCGTATCGAGCAACAGCATAAGTTTCCAAAGCCTTACCTTTTCCAGGGTTATAAATTACTAATATTGTTCTACGTCTTGCATTGAGCCAATTGGCTGGCAACATCGTTTTAATAACTGGGTCTTCATTATATTCTCGAGCAATGATGATCCACATATCAATCCCAGTGCGATCCATTATAGATGGAAGGACAGTTTTAAATCGATCATTTAATAATTGATCTCTTACTTCAGCTCTTTTTTTCATACTAAGTATTTGATCTTTTAAATTGTCTGCTTTGATCGGATATGAGACAATCATAATAATATTAATTAAAAGGAGCATGTTTTTCATTATGTAGCCTATTTTCTATAGTTTTATTAATTAAAATTAAGAAGGTAATTTTGCATTTAACAAAGGATACTGAGCAATCAAAAACAATTATATAATCCAAGTTTATTCACATGTATTATAAATGTACATCATGTAAATCAAAGTTTACCGACGTCAAAAAACCTGTCTGGCTATGTAGATGTGGCAAGCCGCTTTCAGTACATTATAGCTGGGAGAATATTAATTCGAATTTAACAATCAAAATGGATGAGTATTCACTATGGAGGTATGCATCAATATTACCTAATATATCTAATCCTATTTCACTTGGCGAAGGCTTTACTCCATTATTACCTCTTACAAGCAATTTATTTGTGAAGAATGAAACTGTAAACCCCACAGGGTCTTTCAAGGACAGAGGTATGTCACTGGCTATTTCAATGGCAAAAGAACAGAGGGTAAACGATATTTGCCTGCCTTCTGCGGGAAATGCGGGCATATCTGCAGCAGCGTATTGCAAAGAAGCTAAGATTAATTGTCATGTGTTTCTTCCGGAAACCATTCCAGCGGAATACCTAAAAGAAACGAAGCGCTACACTAAGCATGTTGTACTAAGCGGAAAAACAATTTCGGATGCGGCTAAAAAAATGTTATCTGAAAAAGAAAAAGACTGGTTTGATATTTCTACTTTAAAAGAGCCATTCAGAGTAGAAGGAAAGAAAACGATGGGTTATGAAATTGCAGAGCAGTTAGGATGGGAATTGCCAGATGTTATTATTTATGAAACTGGAGGTGGTACCGGTTTGATCGGAATGTGGAAGGCCTTTGTTGAATTAAAATCGATTGGAAGAATTAACGGCAAGTTGCCAAGAATGGTCGCTGCGCAATCTAATGGATGTGCTCCAGTTGTTGATGCATTTCAGAGATTAAAGGATTCCACTGATTTTTGGGAAAATAGCAATACCATTGCTTTAGGGCTAAATGTACCTGGGCCATTAGGGGGACATTGGATATTAGATATACTTTATCAATCTGATGGGATAGCAATTGATGTCCCAGAAAAAAAGCTTGAGGATTTAACCAAAGAATTTATTGAAACTACCATGATTAATGCTGGTCCGGAAGCAGGTGTTGTTTGGGGAGCATATAAAACTCTTAAAGATATTAGCTGGATTAAACCAGATGAATCCGTTGTTTTATTTGCAACAGGTATTGAACGTTGTAAATTGTAATATTATTAAGAGGGGAATTTATAATTATGAAAACAAACTATTATCTTTTAACTCTTATTATAACATTATTTGTTTCAGGGTGCGACCCATTGGTAACTACATTTGAGGATACTGAGGATGCGGTACTCTACCAGTCAAATCTGATTAAAGATTTCCCAGCAAAAAAAACCATAAGCGTTATGACGTGGAATATCAGATTTGGTGTGGCTCGTCTTGATTTTGCTTTAGATGCATGTGGTAACCGTGTTATTATCAGCAAAAGTGAAGTAATCACTGGGCTTGAAGGAATCGCAAATAAAATTAAGAATGACGATATAGATATTGTTTTAATACAAGAAGTAGACGTCCAATCAAAAAGATCATCTTATGTTGACCAAGCACAGTGGTTATTGAATAATACAGATTTGAATTATGGTGCTTATGCTTCAAAATGGAAGTCACAAATTATTCTAGCAGATGGAATAGGAAGAGTTGACGCAGGAAATCTTATACTGTCAAAATGGAAACTAGAAGATGCAAAGAGACATCAGCTTCCTCTTAGAGGAGACCAGGATGGTCTTACCCAGCTTTTTTACCTTCGCAGAAATGTACTTACTGCTAAAGTGAAAATGCCTGGCACCCCTTTTTATGCGGTCAACGGCCACCTAACTGCTTTTGCTACGGATGACACCAAGCAAAAACATATTTCCGGATTTAAAACTATATTAGATGATATTGTTGCCAAAGGCTTCAGTTTTGTAGCTGGTGGTGACTTAAATGCGATTCCACCTAATGCAACCAAAACAGATTACTGCCTTGAAGACCAATGCGAGATTGGAACCTATCATTCAGGTAAAGAACCAGAACATAAAGAGGGTGCTTATTTTACAGAAGAAATCACCTGGCTTAATGATTTATATGGAACTTATGAGCCAGCGATATCTCTCGAACAATATGGCATGAATGAAACCAAGCATTATACCCATAGCCCAGGAGGTAAGCTTGAATTAGATAGAAAGCTTGATTATTTATGGACAAATACTTCATGGTCAAACGGTACAACTCATCAAAATGCGACAACTCTATCTGACCACATGCCGGTCACTGCAAATTGGACAGTAAAATGAGAGTAATACATTTATTGTTTATTTTTTCATTTATTTCAGCTCAATGGGGCAGTGAATCTGCTTTTTTACTTGAAAAAGGTCGAAAAGAAGTAGGGTTATTTACACCATTCAGAATGGGCATGGAGAATGGATCAGAACTCAGTGTAAATAAGTTTTTAATGATGCCAAGCGCATCTATAAAACAAGGAATGTCAATGTATAATTCCTGGAAGATGGCCCGCATATTTAAGGTGGAATATCCAACACCTGGACTCAAATGGCTTCAGAGCCCTTTAGGTAAAGAGATGGGGGATCCAAATATGTTTTCCTTAATCTCCACCCAGTTTTCTATTCCGCAAATGTTGTCTTTCTATTCTGAAATAATTGGAACAAAAGGCAAAATTAATTCCGGACAACTATCGCTTAGTGCTGGAATTGGAGTTGCATTAAATGGAAAAAATCTTTCAGATGATGCCACTATAGATCTCCCAATTATTTATCCTAGACTATCAATTTACTACAATGATTTTATCATTAAATCTGGCGGTCAATATTATCGGAAGTTTGCAGATAGTTTTTATTATCTAATTGATTATGATATGTATCTCATGCCTGGTGGTAGAGGGCGCTATGCGTTTGAACAACAAGGATTAGCTGTTTGGCAAAAGAGCAATACATTTCGCCTTTCGTTTGGATATAAATTAATTGCTGGAGAATACCCATTTGGTGCCCAAGCCCATTTTTTACCAACAATCAATATTCAATTTGGCTGGTAAGCTTTATTTAAAGGCGCTTTATAATTTAATTTTCCTTTCAATAGGGTTTGGGCAATTAAAAACCGATGCCGATATTCTGATTAACGAACTAGGTTGTGGTAGTTGCCATGCTGGAATAAAACCATCGAATTTAATTTCTTCAAGAGCGCCAGATTTAAGTCACTCGGGTACAAAATATAACCCTGCCTATATTTTTGATTATCTAAAATCTCCACATAAGGTTCGTTATAATATTGGGGCATCTAGAATGCCAAATTTTAATTTATCTGATGATGAGGCGTTGGCATTAACCAAATTTTTGGATTCAAAAAAAATAGATCAACCAATAGCAATACCAGCAACTACTAACAATGACTTAAATGCTTTTCAGTTGATTAGTGATGAGTATCAATGTACCGCCTGCCATATCATTAATAAACAAGGACAACAAAAATCAATTGATCTTAATACATCAGGGGCCAGATTAAAACGCGAATGGGTCTATGAAACAATACTTAATCCACAGCAACATTTATCTCAAGAAACTGCTATGCCAATGTTCTTCGATAAAAATGATTATAAATCGATAGAAATCATATTAGCTATGACCAATCATATTATAGAAAATGGCAAATCGGAACTTAAGGGGTTAAATAAAAAATATAAAAAAGCCCTTCAATCATTTCCCAAAACCACTATAGAACAAGGAAGCAATATTTTCCTTTCCCAGAACTGTATTTCTTGTCATGAAATGCAAGATGAAAACAGTTGGTTTACAAAGCATAATGCGCCTGACTTGTCAGCGCAAAAATTGAGAACAAAGTCCCCATGGTTGATTTCCTATCTACAATCGCCCACCCCAATTAGACCCAATGGGTTTTATCCAGGTACCGGCAGCAGGATGCCTGATTATAATCTTAAGGAAGACGAGATTAACACAATCATGAGCTGGTTTAATGATTTTGTTTTGAATACCACATTAAAGCCACTCTCAAATTTTCAAATACAAAAAGCCGAGAATCTTTTGGAAAATAATTTGTCATGCCTTGGTTGCCATCAGCTTAATGGCAAAGGTGGAATGATCGGACCTGATTTAACCAATACAAGCAATCGCCTAACCGATGGTTATATTAAAATGGCTATTGAAAGTCCGCATATGGTCATGCCGGAAAGCATCATGCCTAAGCAAAATATAGATAAAAAAACCATGAAGCTCATACAATCATATCTATCTATGGATCGTAAACCATCACAGCCCGAGTATATTAATTTAACTAGCAAATCAATCAATAAGATCACTAGTAGCTATAGCGCCAATTGTTCCTCTTGTCATGGTATTACTGGAGATGGTAATGGCTACAATGCAGCGTATTTACCAACAACTCCAGGAAACTTTACCGATTCTACACTATTCTCAACACATTCCGATGATGCGATTTATGAAACCATATATAATGGGGGAAAGATAATGAAAAAACATCACTATATGCCTAGCTGGGGCCTAAAGCTTTCACATAGTGAAATCGTTCAATATGTTTCCCAAATAAGGCGGTTTTGTGATTGCAAGCCACCAAAATGGGCAGAAAAATAAAAAAATAGACCCCAATTTTTTTCTTACGTATATTTTATACTTCAAATATACTGAATGGATAAATAGGAGGTAATTTCATGCGGTCAATAATATATGTATTTGCATTACTTTTAATCAGCGCATTGAGCGCACAGGAAAAGGTACATTTTGATTTTGGATCGGATTCAATTGAGGTAAATGTAGGAGAATCCAAAGAAGTTGTCATCAAACTATTAGATGATAATAATAAATTAGTTGATAGCCCCTTTTATATATATGGGCAAAGAGGCACCCTATCTGTTTCACCTAGAATCAGCGAATCAAAAGGTAAAGTTAAAGTAACGCTAAAGGTTCATAAGCCTGGACGACTAGAGCTCACAACAAGAACTGTAACAGTGAAAAGAGATGATAGGGTAAGCGGAAGTTTGGTTGTGAATGTACCATACCCCCCCATTGAAAGCGTTACATTTCTTCAAAGACCAAATAATCTATATACAAATACTGTAACCAATCTTTCTGCAAAAGTTGTAGACAAAGCAGGGCTTGATCGCACTGCTACCACTTCAGTTATCTATGAGTCCAGCAATGAAAAGGTTGCAAGCTTTGATGAGTTAAATAATCTTATGACTCACAAATCAGGAAAGGTAAAGGTTTCCGCAACTGCAGAAGGTGTAACACAATCATTAAATATTAAAGTATCTAAAAATCCAGCTCGTGCTGTTAAAATTTCGACAAATGATATAGATGAAATTCGTACAGGTGATGTATTAAAAATAGAGGCCAGTGCAACCAATCAAGGCGGTAAAAGATTAGGTGATGTACCGGTATACTATTCATACACCGGGAAAGCAGACTATGGTGAGTTTGCCTTGCCTGCTTCCGCGCAAATCACTAGCGATGGGCGTTTTGTTGCAGAAACTTCTGGGATGTATACTGTTTCAGCTTCTGCTGGTGGATATTCAGCCCAAAAAACAATAAAGGTTGTTCCTAGAAATGTAAATAAGAAAGTTACACTAGCTGGCCATGGTTTAATAACCGATGTTTTAACCTCAGACCTTTGGA
>JAYZHP010000128.1:0-3052 GCA_036166415.1 Fidelibacterota bacterium
CATTTCGAATATTGTCACTTTGATTGTTAATATAATAATGATCAGGATAAATAATGATTTGAATTCACTGATCATTTTATTAATTCTATTTTTCATACTACTAAATTACTTAATAAGATTATTTAACTTGAACCAATTATTTATTTCTTTATTCAATGTCTTAAGTTTCTTTTTTTTATTAATAATAACATTATTATAGGAAGTATTTTTTATCATACTCTTGTTTGGTAAATTTGATTTCACAGGCTCAAAAGTCATTCGATGTATTAATGAAGCTTTTTTTATTTTTAAAGCATTAATATGATTCTTTGTACCGTATCCTTTATTATTTGAAAAATCATATTCCGGAAAGATTGGATCTACAAGCTTCATAAATCTATCCCTTGTTACTTTAGCAATAATTGAAGCTGCGCTAATTTGCTCTATCTTTTCATCTCCCTTGATTATTCCCTCAGACTTAATATTTTCTGAAGGTAATGAAAAACCATCAACTAATATTTTATTAGGTGAATTCTTTAAATTCTTCAAAGCTTTTTCCATTGAAACGTAAGTGGCTTGTAATATATTGATTCTATCTATCTGCCTACTTGAAACAACACCTATACCGACATCTGAAATTGAAATTATTTCATCGAATAGTTCTTCTCGTAATTTTGGTGAAATCTTTTTTGAATCTTTTAAACCTTTAATTGAATGATTAGCTGGCAAAACTACTGCAGAGCTAACCACAGGCCCAGCCAAAGGGCCTCTTCCAACCTCATCTATTCCACATATAATATTCATTATAAAATATATAACAAAATAATCATGAATAAATTTACAATTTGATTGATTGATTATTTGTTTAACAATTAATAATCTTAATGTGTTAATTAATACTAATCTACAGGAAATATATAAAATGAGTAAAAAAACTGGAGCAATCGTTTTTTTTGGTTTAATAATAATTCTCTTATCAGTATTCGGAGTAAGTTTTTTTGAGGCTATATGGTCTTTCCCTAGATTCAGTCTAGTTCCTCTAATGGTAGTAGCTTTGCTAGGTACTGGAATATTCACCACAATCAATCTTGGTTTTCCTCAAATAAAATATTTAAAACATGGTTTAAAAGTTACTAGAGGTGATTATGACAATCCTGATGAGGCCGGTGATTTAAATCATTTTCAGGCATTAACAACTGCACTTTCCGCAACTGTTGGTATAGGAAATATTGCGGGTGTTGCAACAGCTATATACTATGGAGGTCCTGGTGCTTTGTTCTGGATGTGGATTACTGCTTTTTTTGGTTCTGCTTTAAAATTTGCTGAATGTACTCTAGCTGTTGAATACAGGGATTTTGATAGCAAAGGCATGACAGCTGGCGGTCCGATGTATACAATAGAAAAAGGGTTGGGAAAACAGTGGAGATGGTTGGCGATAATATTTGCTGGATTTGCTGTTATTTGTTCTTTTGCAACTGGAAACGCAATTCAATCATTCACATTATCTGATCAATTATATTCAGAAGTGTCTCAAGTTGTTGGTACAGAGCATTTTTTAACAATTAAACATCAGCTAACTGATTGGTATAGCGTCTCAATTCAGCAAATAATTAATGGCTTATTTATTGCTGGTATTGCCGCACTAGTTATCCTTGGTGGAATAAAACGTATTGGAAGTGTTACTTCTTATTTAGCACCTATAATGGCTGCGATATATGTGACATCTGCTCTTCTAATATTATTGGCTAATATCGCAGATGTTCCATCAAGTTTTGGTATGATTATTTCAATGGCATTTAATCCACCGGCCGCTGTTGGAGGTGTCGCTGGAGGAACATTGATTCTATTTATGAATACATTGCTTTGGGGTGTTAAAAGAGGACTATATTCGAATGAAGCTGGACAGGGTAGCGCACCCATTGCTCACTCCACTGCTAAAACCGAATATCCAGTTCGCGAAGGTGTTGTAGCTCTTCTTGAGCCTTTTATAGATACAATCATTATCTGCACTCTAACAGGGTTAACAATTATATCGACTGGTGCTTGGCAACATACTGAGTTCTATGTATCAAGAATTGATCCATACTTTGCTGGTGAAATTTTGAACGGTAGCCTTCTTACATCTCTTGCGTTTAAAGAGGGGCTTTCATGGCTTATTCCGTTTGGGGATAAAATCATAACTCTTGGTGTATTACTATTTGCAATATCCACAGTAATTAGTTGGTCATTTTATGGCGACCGTGCAACGGAATACTTGTTTGGTGAAAAAGCTATACCTATCTATAGAATTTTATATATAATGTTTGTCTTTGTTGGTGCGATAGCTACACTTGAAGCGATGTGGGCTTTTGGAGATGCTGCATTAGGATTTATGACTTTTCCAAATCTAATATCTATTATTATGCTTTCTGGGGTGCTTAAGAAAATGACAAAAAATTATTTTGAAATGGAACATACTGTATATAAAAAATAGGCTAGGATGGGGCAGGTTGAATTAAATCTGCCCCCACTCTATGTAGACATCATTAATTTGGTCCCAATTAAATCCCTTTCTAATCAAAAAATTATTTAACCTTTTTTTATCTTGATCATCTAAAGATTTATTTTTTATTATTTTCTTTTTTACAAGATGTGAAGCTATAAGATCGTGAATATTGTATTGATTATAAATTTCATCAGTAACTTTTTCAATAAGATCGGCATCAAGTCCATGCTTAAATAGCTCTGATTTTAGTAAAATCGGGCCAATTTTTTTTATTTTAACTTTTTCCTTTGAAAATAAACGAGCAAACTCTAAATCATTTAAATAATTCATCTTTAATAGATATTTGATTACTTGATCTATCTCATCTGGTAGAAATGATTTATCTTGTAATCTTTTTTTCAATTCATTAACACTGCGCATTCTGTACGATAATAATCTATATGAAGCATCTTTGGCTTCTTGTATCCTCATTTTCTTATCGTATTTATTTATATCATTTATTGATACCATATCTCCTACATTAAGGGGAGATAAAACAAAAGCGTCTTCAGGTACTCTAAAGACGCTTTTGTTATCTAAAGTTATGAT
>JAYZHP010000129.1:0-2825 GCA_036166415.1 Fidelibacterota bacterium
AAATTATATTTCTCTACTTTAAAGAGCACTTCTTGCTCTGCTCCGGTATTTGGGTCGTAAGGATGTTTTTCAGTTATTTTTTCCAGCTTTCCTTTCAGTTGCTGACCATCATTAAATATGATGGTATCTGATAGGAGGGATGATATAAGAAAGAGGTTTACTAGCGTGACTCTTAAATTGATTTTCATTCAATGATTCTCCATTCGTTTTTTTCTATTCGTATCAATTCGGGAAATTCTCGTACGGCTTCTCCATCTTCTTCAATGTATACAAAAGAACTGATATAGGGTCTTTTCTCTGACAATACATAACTACCAATAAAACCTGTAATTATTGCTCCTGAAAAAGCAGTATATACAGCTTTAGTTTTTTCAGAATCTTTGAAAGACTTATCCGAAGTCGTCATATAATAACCAAGACCAGCGCCCACCAACCCAGATAGAGACACTACCTTTGTAGCATAAGGAATACCTTTCTTTAAGGGCTTAAAATATTCGATATCATCAAATTTATGCGTTAAGACATCCGACTTGCTTTTTAGTTTATAATATATTTCCCTTTTTCCATGATCAACATCCACGTATTTAATCATCATCTCTTCGCTGCTTTTGCCTCGACTTTTTAACATCAACATTGCATTTGGTTTGATCGAAAGAATAATCTCACCTTTTTCAATCCATAAAGGAACTTTTTCATCTTCATCTTGAGAAAATATAATTGTAGAAAGGATTAATAGAGACGTGCTTGCTATTAGTCTTAAATTCATTTAGAGGCCCCGATTAACTTAATTTGCGAATAAGCTGTCTTGTAAATTTTCATCGATAGGTTTTGCAATGATTTCCACTTCATCATTTTCAATATCAACATACCAGATCATACAAAGCATGATATATTGATTGGTATCTTTGTGTTTCCATCTGCGAATTGTACTAAATCTAGATTCCTTAAGGCCTGTTGAGCGCAAAATATTTTCTTGATTTTGTCTGATCTTTAAGGAGTCTTCCTCATGAATAAAACCTTCATCATAGCTATGCCCAACAAGGTCTGACTTATGATAACCCATTATATTATACCAGTCCCCTTCAATATCAGTAATCACACCATCAGACACCCTGCCTTTAAGTACCAGGGAGCGCGAGTTTAATCTTGATATTAAATCATCATCATTTTTTGTTTGGTTCAATTTTAATTTTAGGTCTGATACTTGCTTTTTTAGTCTTACATTTTCATTGATAAGGTAATCAATGACCGTTTTACGATCTTCAATAGTTGGTTCTTGATGATCTGGTAGGTTGGGCGATTCAATTTCTGAGCGAACTTTTAGAAGGTGCTTTGAAGGGACCTCTCCTTTTGTAAGCCAGGTGCTAATTGCTTGAGGAGTTACACCAAAGTATTCTGCCACCTGATATTTATGTCTAAATCCATTTTGGATCATCACTTGGCTAATTATTTCTGTTGCTTTATTCATATTTTATATAATATATAAATAATTATTGAATAATATAAATATATTATTTAATATATTCAATACAATTGAATAATTATTGTTATATATATTAATTCTTATTAATTTTGATAAAGTTAATTTATTCAAAAGGATACTATCATGAAAAAGATAAGTTTTATTTTAAGCATTTTTCTAATTATTGGATGCGAAGATGAAGAAGGCACAGATAGCCCGCTAGTTGGAACATGGACCATGACAGAATCATCAGGTGGTATATATATGATAGTAAATAAAACCCAATATCTTAATATGGGTGAAACGGATGGCGCAGTAACCGCGTCACTGCATACCGATCAGGGCCTGATAGATTCCTACTCGATGACGGAAATGTATATCAATAAAAATATGGATGGCACCTTTATTACTTTAAATACACCCTATGATTCCAATACTATATCTCAAGCAAGCTACCAGCTTGCAGATTATACAGCCTCTCTCAATGATTATGATTTTTCTCAGCTAAGTGTTTCTACGATGAATGATTATTATAATTTTTATAATAATGCAGGAAATTTTACCTATTCGACTACAGCCGATGATAACGGAATGCACACGCTTACGATCGATAATGATACCTTGTATCGGGATGTATATATCAATGGAAATATCATTACTGATTCATCTCGCTATGGAATAGTAAACGGAACAATGAAAGAAATTGGTACGCAAGTTCAGGCCGGCCAGCAATTTTCAATGTCAGATGATATCAGTCTTCCAACTGCTATTACACTGACATTAAATGATGATTTTACTGGATACATTACCGAAGTGTTTGAAGGCTTTAGGGAGAGTAGCGATATTCGCTGGTTTGTTAATCCAGACTCAACTTTTGGTTGGGATTATTGCTATGAAGATTATGATAATGGAGATGATAATGGAGATGGTGATTGCGATGAAGGTCCGATGTTTAATAGTTATAATGTAACAGAAAATTCATTAGCTCTTGGCATGTACCAGGATATGTGCGATGAAATGGGGTCTGACTGCGATGCAATGATGGAACTAATGTATGGAGTTGAAATGGGAACATTAAATTCATATTGGGCAGAAATAAATGTTGCAATGAAAAAAAGTGTGGCAAGCAAACAATTAAATTCGTCCAATCAAAATCTACAACCAAAGCATAGACCCAGATCTATCTTTCAAGAGATTGCTGCACAAAAAAGAATAATTAATACCATAAGGAGATCAAAATGAAGACAGGCAAGTTTATTAATATACTAGCTGTGTTATTTATTAGTCTAACCCTTCAAGCGCAGGATCAGACCATTTTCTTTGGCCAGCAAAAAGCGATAAATAATTTATCTACGGATGCGGG
>JAYZHP010000130.1:0-3504 GCA_036166415.1 Fidelibacterota bacterium
TGATCAGTAGCTTTTTGAATATCAGCCGCTGTAAAAACTTTTTTTCCTTTAAGAGATATTTTTACATTATCTACATCAGAATCTGAAAGTTTGAATCTAACGCACTTTAGATTTTGAATAATATCTGCCATATCTTCTTTTACTCCTGAAATAGTAGAAAATTCATGAAGAACTCCTTCTACTTTAACATTTGTAATAGCCGCTCCAGGCAAACTTGTAAGCAAGACGCGTCTTAATGCATTACCTACGGTTACTCCATATCCACGCTCAAGTGGTTGTAGGACAAATTTTCCATAAGTATCAGTTAAGGTATCTTTTACTGTTTTAATTTTTAATTTATATTCTTTTTTTGCCATTGGATTAATAACCTTATTTTTATTTTGAGTAAAGTTCAACTACTAATTGTTCGTTTACTGTTAATAACATTTCATCCCGCTCAGGAATAGCTAAAAAACTACCAGTCATTTTTGCTTTATCTATTTCTAGCCAAGGAAATGAAATATCGCCTTTAACTTTTTTAATTGAATCAAGAATTACATCTAATTTTTTTGATTTATCTCTTACTTTTATAACATCACCAGGTTTTAATGAAGCAGATGGATAATTACACTTTCTATTATTTAGTAAAAAATGCGCATGTGATACCAATTGTCTAGACTGGGATCTAGTTGATGCAAATCCTAGTCGATAAACTACATTATCTAATCTACATTCTAAAAGCTGGAGTAGGTTTGTCCCAGTTTCACCATCCATTTTTTCTGCTTTGTGAAAATAATTTCTAAACTGTCTCTCTAGAACTCCATACATTGCTTTTATTTTTTGTTTCTCTTGAAGCTGAATACCGTAATTGGAAAGCCTTCTTCTTCGATTTGGCCCATGCTGACCAGGCATATATGGTTTTTTATTAAGGAGATTATCATATTTGGGGTTACCAAAAATATTTTCTCCAAATTTTCTTACTAGCTTTCCTTTTGGTGTATCAACTTTTGACATAGAATTCCTTATACTCTTCTTCTTTTTGGTGGTCTACAACCATTATGGGGTAGCGGTGTTACATCTTTTATTGATGCAACTTCAAGACCTGCAACAGCTAACGCTCTAATTGCAGATTCTCTTCCAGCCCCTGGGCCCTTAACTCTTACATCAATTGTTTTCATGCCCATTTGAACTGCTTCCTGCGCAGCTTTTTCCGCAGCCAGAGTCGCAGCAAATGCTGTACTTTTTCTAGAGCCTTTAAATCCACTAGTACCTGCAGTAGACCATGCAATAACATTACCAAATTTATCAGTTAAAGTAATGTGAGTATTGTTAAACGTCGCTTTAATATGCGCAATACCAGCGGCATCAGCAGTACGTTTCTTTTTTCTTTTTTTAATATCTCCTTGTGCCATTAGATCCTATACTTTCTTTCCAAGACCAATAGTTCTGCGCTTGCCTTTTCGTGTTCTTGAATTAGTTTTTGTTCTTTGTCCATTAACCGGCAAACCTCTTCTATGTCTTAATCCTTGATAGCAGCCAATGTCTCTTTTTCTTTTAATATTCATTGAAACCTGAGTTCGCTGCTCTCCCTCAACTCTTATTTCGAGAGCTGTGATTGCATCTCTGATTGCCACAACTTGATTATCAGTCAAGTCTTTTACTCTTTTTTCTTCATCAATTTTGGCATGTTGGCATATCTTTTTTGCTAATGTTAATCCAATGCCATGAATATAACATAGTGAGTATGAAACTTTCTTTTCTCTAGGTATATCTACACCTGCTATGCGCGCCAAATTCTTACCCTAACCTTGCCTTTGTTTATGTTTTGGGTTCTCACAAATAACCTTAACTACACCCTTGCGGCGTATTACCTTACACTTATCACATATCTTTTTTACTGAAGCTCTAACTTTCATATTATTTATTTCTGTATGTTATACGCCCTCTAGTTAAATCATATGGAGAAATTTCAAGCTTTACTATATCTCCAGGTAATATTTTAATAAAATGCATTCTCATTTTCCCACTGACATGAGCTAAGACTTCGTGTTTGTCATCGCCAATCTCTACCTCTACTCTAAACATAGCATTAGGTAAAGTTTCTTTGATAACACCTTCAACTTGGATTGCTTCTTCTTTAGCCACTTTTTGTTACCTCGCTAAGAACCCGTGGTCCCTCTGAAGTTATTGCAATTGTATGTTCAAAATGAGCAGATACTTCGCCATCTAGTGTGCGAATAGTCCATCCATCTGCATCGGTTTTAATATCTTTATTTCCCATATTTATCATAGGTTCAATAGCTATACACATTCCCTCACAAAGTTTGTAGCCTTGCTTAGGTTGGCCATAATTAGGTATTTGCGGTTCTTCATGCAAATCAGATCCTATTCCATGACCTACTAATTCACGGACAACAGAATATCCATTCTTCTCAGCATGCGATTGTATAGCAAACCCGATATCAGAAACATAATTTCCAGCTTTTGCTTCAGAAATTCCTCTCATTAGACAATCCTTAGTCGTATCCATAAGTTTTTTTCTACTATTTGATATATTTCCTACAGAAAATGTTATAGCATGGTCGCCATAGTATCCATCTTTTTCAGCTCCACAATCAATTCCCACTATTTGACCTTCTTGAAGATATCTTTTATTTGGAATGCCATGAACGACTTCGTCATCTACTGAAACACATAGCGTTGCAGGAAAACCCATATATCCTTTAAATGCTGGACGCGCTCCTCTTGAAATAATAAATTCTTCAGCTAATTTATCAAGATCTGTAATTTTAGCCCCAGGTTGAATATGTTCAGAAAGCATTTCTAATGTATCAGCAACAATTTGACAACTAGCGGCAATTAAATCAATTTCTCTATCAGTTCTAATATGGACCATCTAGATTCTCCTCCTACCACGTATTTTGCCTTTAGCTAAAAAACCGTCATAATGACGGCTCATTAAATGCGATTCGATCTGCTGTAACGTATCTAAGGCTACACCAACAATTATTAATAGGCTAGTCCCTCCAAAAAAGGAGGCTAAATCATAGCTTACATCCATCAATTGCATTAAAACGTATGGAAAAACTGCTACTGCTGCCAAAGCAAAAGATCCGGGTAGTGTAACTCTAGATAAAATATTATCAATATATTCAGCTGTTTTTTTACCTGGCCTGATTCCTGGAATAAAACCACCATGCTGTTTCATCTGCTGTGAAACTTGAGTTGGGTCAAAGGCAATTGCAGTATAAAAGTATGTAAAAAATACTATCATTAATCCAAAAACGATCCAATAGAAAGGGTGATCGAAAGAAAACCACCTCATTACTGTTTGCATAAAATCGCTATCACTAAAAAAAGTTGCTATAGTGCTTGGAATAAACATAATTGATTGTGCAAAAATAATTGGCATCACTCCTGCGGTATTTACTTTCAATGGAATATGGGTTGATTGACCACCATAAACTTTTCTACCAACAACTCGCTTTGCATAAGATACTGGAATTTTTCTAGTACCCTGAGTTA
>JAYZHP010000131.1:0-5356 GCA_036166415.1 Fidelibacterota bacterium
GGCAGACACGGCGGGATGAGCAAGCAAGGCCAAATGGATCCTAGTAAGGCTCCAAAGATTGGTCAGGTCTATGGTACAGTAGTCGATTCAGTTTCTGGCAACCCAATACCCTATGCTTCTGTATCGATAGTTAATAGTCGCAGTAGCACTATTATGACGGGCGGCATCACAGATGATGATGGAAATTTTCATGTAAAAGAAATTGCATTGGGACGACATAAGGTCGTTATCGAATATATTGGATATAAGAAAAAAGAGATGGGCCCATATACGTTTCTACCTTTTGGTAAAAATAAGACCGAGTATAACCTTGAAAAAATTTCAATGGATCAAACTGCTTTACAGATGGAAGGAGTTACGGTTCAAGGAGAGCGCCCACTATTTATTCAAACTGCTGAAAAACGCATCTTTAATGTAGAGCGGAATTCTTTGACCACGGGTGGCTCTGCCATCGACGCCTTGCGTCAAGTGCCCGGCGTAGAAGTTGATCCTGATGATAACATTAGCTTACGGGGCAATACCAAAGTGAATCTAATGATTGATGGTAAGCCTTCCAGCATCGCGGGTGGAGATATCAAGTCATTACTGCAAAGTGTACCCGCAGCTAACATTGCAGATATTGAAGTAATGACCAATCCTGGCGCTAAATACGATCCAGAAGGAATGGCAGGGATTATTAATATCGTATTAAAAGAAAATAGATTTGCTGGTCTGAATGGTAATGTTAATACTGGTGGTGACACGCAGGGCGGGTCTAATTTTTCTGGACAGGTCAACTTTCGAAATACAAAATTTAATTCCTATGTCAACTTAGGCATGAATAACAGAGTATGGATTTCAGATGGAACGAGTTATCGTAAAATGGAATTCAGGGAGTTTGAGAATATTCTTGAACAAACCTATGATTCCAAAGGAAGCGGACCCAATCTTTTTGTAAAAACTGGTGGTGAATATTTTATTGACCCTACCCAGTCCCTAGGGCTTTCATTTACATTAAGCGATGGCGAGAACTCCCGTGATAATGATAATTACACCTGGGATAAAGGACCTGGAGATTCGAGGTATATTAGAATTAGCGATACAGACAGCGATCGAGGTGGCTATAATCTGAACTTTAATTACGATAAGAAATTCAAAGACCCAAAGCATAAACTTACATCGTACCTAAGGCTTTCCGATGGCAATAATATTGGCGATAACGAATACAAAAATACCGAGTGGGATACGTTTGAGGATTTCTTTGATAATGCAAATGAAGCAAGAAATGGTCAGGATGGAACAAATAAGGGCTTTGATTTTCAGTTAGATTATACGCGCCCTTTTGAAAGCGGTAGCAAGCTTGAAGTTGGTTTTTCTAGCAAGTCAAATGATAGAGATGACGCTCAATCGGCAGAGGTCTACGATTATACATTAAATCAATTTGTCAATGATGATCAATTTTCCAATGACTTTAATTTTTTTGAAAATATTCATGCTGCATATCTACAGTATGGTGGTTCTTATTGGTTTATTGGTTATAATGCAGGGCTACGCTATGAGGCTGTTGATATGCTATCAGATCTCAAGAGCAATCCAGATAAGTACAAAAATTCTTACAATAGCTTATACCCAAGTCTTTCTTTTACCTTTGGAGCGCCTCAATTTGTTCAGCTGCAAGCAAGTTACTCCAAGCGCGTCCAAAGACCACGCAGTAGGCAGCTCAATCCATTTATTTCTAGACAAGACAACCGAAATTATCGTTCAGGAAATCCTTTTTTAAAGCCCGAATATACAGACTCTTATGAAATCAATCTTTCTCGCTATTCAAGAGGATTATCGCTTAGTTTAGGTACTTATTACCGGAATACGACAGATGAGATCACTAGGCATAAAGAGGTTAATGCAGATGGTACATCTCTAGCAACCTATGAAAACATTGGCACAAAAAAGACCAAAGGGTTTGAATATAATATTGTTGGATCCCTTGGTGAAAAAATGAGATTGATTCTTGGTGGAAATACATATTGGGATGATATCAATACTGACATTTATGGTGATGTATACGATAAGACCTCTAGAACAAATAATTTTAGAATTACATCCATGTTTAATGCCACCCCAACTACAGAGCTATCCTTCTTTATGTTTCATCAGCCCAAAAAGCAGATCGCTATTGGCACTTTTAATGCGATGACCTGGTCTAGCCTTTCTATTAAGCAAAAGCTAATGGAAGAGAGATTAAACTTTACCATAAATGTATCCGATCCTTTTGCTATGTCCGGATTTGGATTTAGCCTACAAAACGATTCTTGGGAACAAGAATCAGTTAGAAATTTCTCATCGCGCACCGTAAGACTTACCTTAGAATATCGATTTGGAAAAATGGAAGATAAAAGTAGATACAGTCGACAACGACAGGAAAGAGACATGGGATCCGATAATGAAAATTATGAAATCGATTAAAAAATAATTTTTTCTCTTTTTATTTCATTTATCTAAATATCCGTTTATAATTGTTACTTATGAATGATAAAAAATGGATGATATACGGCGCCAATGGCTTTTCTGGCCAACTTGTCGTTGATGAAGCGATTCGTCGAGGACTAAATCCAGTTCTCGCTGGGCGATCTAAAAGCATAGAATCACTTGCGAAAGAAAAGGGCCTAGAGTCTCGAATTTTTTCTTTGTCAACCGTAAACGAAGTAGCGAGTCAGATAAAAGGAATGAGCGTAGTAGCAAATTGCGCAGGACCTTTTTCAGCAACAGCTGAGACCATGATTCAGGCCTGCATACAGGCTAAAGTACATTACATCGATATTACTGGTGAAATTCCTGTGTATGATTATGCAAATCAATGCGATAAGAAGGCCTTATCAGCTGGTATTGTATTGTGTCCTGGTGTTGGCTCAGATGTAATTCCCACCGATTGTTTAGCAGCATATCTTAAAGATCGCCACCCTGAATCCACGCATTTGGTGATGGCCTGGCATACACAAGGCTCAAAAGCAAGCAAGGGCACCGCTAAAACATCTGCTCAGGGATTATTTTTAGGTGGCAAGGTTCGCAAAAATGGAAAAATAATTCAAGTCCCCCTAGCATATAAGGAACGCAAGATAGACTTTGGCATTGGACAATTTAATGCGATGACCATTCCATGGGGCGATGTGTTTACCGCCTATCACAGTACAGGCATTCCAAATATTGAATTCTATTTTTCTCGCTCACCCAAAGCGGTTAAAAAAATAAAGCGATACCAAAGATTTATCTATCTCTTTAAAAGTAAATGGGTTATTAAAATGATTCAGAACCGCATTGAGCGTAGCTGGAAGAACCCAACGCCCAAGATACGCAAAGAAGGAAAATCGTTTTTTTGGGGCGAGGTTAAAGATGATAAAGGCAAGGTTCTTACGGCGAGGTTTTCAACCGGAGATGGTTATGATGTAACCGCTACCGGAGTTGTAGTGGTTGCTGAATATCTTTTGCAAGATCACAATCATAAAGGTTATTATACGCCCAGCATTTTAATGGGAAAAGAGCTAGTCAAACAAATGCCAGGATACTCAGGTATAGAATTTTCGGATGAATAAAGAAATATTATATAATAAAAAAGATAGAGAGCTATTAATTAAAGAGCTCAAGGCAGAGCCGTTTAATCGGATTACATGTTCATTTTATAACTATATAGATATAGATGATCCGCAATCATTTAGAAATGAGCTTTATCGAGATTGGAATAGCATCAACGTATTTGGTAGGGCGTATGTTGCATCCGAAGGTATTAATGCCCAGGTTAGTTGCCCTGAACATCAATGGGAAGCCTTTATCAGGCAAATAAACTCCTGCGAATATTTAAGAAATGTTCCAATTAAACGCGCCATCGAAGATGGGAGCTCATTTTATAAGCTAACGGTAAAAGTAAAAAATGAAATTGTAGCATATAATATCAAAGATACAGAATATGATATGAATAGGGTTGGGGAGCATTTATCCGCAGAAAAATTCAATGAAAAATTAGATAATCCCAATACGATTGCAGTGGATATGAGAAATTATTATGAAAGCGAAGTTGGAAGATTTGAAAATGCAATTATACCGGATGTTGATACTTCTCGCGATCTTTTACCTGCTGTGAAAAAATTACTCCAAGGCCGCGAAGCTGATGATATCCTTCTATATTGCACAGGAGGGATACGTTGTGAAAAGGCCAGCGCCTATCTCATTAATAATGGATTTGAAAATGTAAGCCAGCTCGATGGTGGAATTATCCAATATGCCCATCAAATAAATGAGAAAAATATCAAATCAAAGTTTATCGGAAAGAATTTTGTTTTTGATAATCGCATGGGAGAATCAATTACAGATGATATAATTGGATCTTGTCATCAGTGCGACAAGCCATCAGATAGACATATTGATTGCGGAAATGATGCATGCCATATACTTTTTATTCAATGCGATGAATGTTGCGCAACGTACAATGGGTGTTGTTCTAAAGAATGCAAAGACTTTGCAAACCTTCCTCTTGAAGAACAGCGGATATTAAGAAAAGATCCTGATCGCGTAGTGTCCAAAGCGCGGTATTCTAGTAGAATAAAACCCAAATTAAAAGAGATGAATTAATGAAAAATAATTTGCTTTACTATTTACTATTAATGGTATTCATCGGTTGTAGCCAGCAGCCAAATTTGGAGCCCGAAAAGCCAAACATAGCAATGGTTTCTACATTTGATGTAGCTCTTGATAGTAAATCCCAATTGGAACTTGAATCTGAATTTGATAAAGTATTAAATGCGCAAAATTTAGATAAATGGATGAAGCACATGTCTTCAAAGCCTCACCATGTTGGTTCACCCTGGAGCAAGCAAAATGCTGAATATATAGCAAACAAATTTAAAGAATGGGGTTACGATGCGGAGATTGAGACTTTTGAAGTATTGGTGCCGTTTCCAAAAATACGAAAATTAAAAATGATTGCTCCCAGCCAAGTTGATTTGAAATTATTCGAACCCGAGCTAAAAGAGGATGCTACTTCAGGCATAACAGAAAATGTTTTACCGGGTTATAATGCTTTCTCAGCGGATGGTAATGTTACTGCTGAATTGGTATTTGTGAATTATGGAATCCCAAAAGACTACGAAGAACTAAAACGGATGGGCATTGATGTAAGAGGGAAAATTGTAATAGCAAAATATGGAGGATCTTGGAGAGGAATAAAACCAAAAGTAGCCTATGAGAATGGGGCAATTGGATGCATCATGTATTCAGATCCAAAAAATGATGGCTATGTTGTTGGTGATGTATACCCTGAAGGACCGTATCGTATGGAATATGGTATTCAAAGGGGCTCGGTCGTTGATATGCCGATGTATCCTGGCGA
>JAYZHP010000132.1:0-8137 GCA_036166415.1 Fidelibacterota bacterium
CTGCGAATTAATCGTATAGCTTTCTCAAGCAATGCCCATTCATATAATTGACGACTTTCTTTACCCATTTCAGATGGTAGGACTTTCGTATTATTTAGAATGTCTATGCATTCATCAATCTTACCAAGGTATAGCAATGACTTAGCATGCAATACATGGACATTAAAATTATCTGAAAATTTCATAAAAGCTTTTTCCGAAACACTTCCTGCCTTTTTCCACATTTTATTATCTTGGTAATATTGCACAGCATATAAATAAGCAATCCATGACTCTTTACCGTAATCGATTGATCGTTCAAGATCTTTTTCAATCTGATCATTCTTTCCAAATGCATCATTCAATTTTGCACGCGAAATATAAAAGGGCATTGAGTCAGGTGTATTTTCAAGACTATTTAATAAACTCAAAGCATCTTGATTCCTATCTTTTGCCCAATAGTTCAAAGCAAGGTAGTATCTTAGTTTCCAATCAGGAGCAGTATCTACAGCCCATTCCAGAACTTGAATAGTTTCTCTTCTAAAGGGATGAACATAATCAGCTGAACTATCTTTGATATTTTTTAACATTTGAGAATCTTGAGCTATATAGGCTAACCATATCTGAGAAATAGGATCAAGTGCAGTATTAGTATTTAATCGCATTAATAAATTCATAGCATCATCATTGGATCCACGATTATAATATGAAATAACATTTTCTAAATGTGTTTGACCTTGATATTCATTATTAATCAATGAAGTATAATGATTCCAATTCCGATCAGTAGGATTAAGAAAGTAGGATTCTAGATTCGCAAAATGATGCAATGGGTCAATAGATAATAATGATGCAATTTCACGCCGAGCTTTAACAGGATCATCCATCATTCTATAGGCCATCGTTAATACTTGACGAGCACTCATATTCAACTGATTAAACTGCAAAGACTTCTGGGCATATTCAATAGCCAAATCAAACTGTTTCTTATATAAATAAATTTCAGCCATCTCTAAAAACGCTGCGGAACGATGACTCATTGATCTTGCAGCCCAACCAAATGATTCTTTAGCATTAATATGGTTTCCAAGTGCTCTATATAAGTTTCCTGCAATAAAATTTGATTCGGAATCATAGGTATTTAATTGAAGGTTGGGGTTAATCATTTCTATACCTTTTTCATATTGACCGCTTCTGTAATAAAGATCTGCCATTGCTATTCTTGTTTGTAAATGGTAGGGTTCTTTAGATAAGACTTTTTCAAAGATATCTTTCGCTTCCTGGTAAAATCTTTCTTTTAATAATTCATATCCTTGGAAATATTCTTGATCGTATTTGGACATACCTGATATTGCTTTTTTATCAAGCTTAAATGGGCGATCTAATAATTTTGATTGAAGCCTTGCGTCAAAATGTAGATTGAGTTCATCTACTATAACTTCCATGCCGTTTATTGAAATGCTATCTACTAGTATCGTATGAATTTCCATTGGCTTAAAGCTAAGCTCTTTTGAAACGATTAATTTTGAATTAGATAAAACATTTAGAGTCCCATCAATAGGTATAAATGAATGCAGTTTAATAGAAATATCACCACTATCAGGTACTGATTCAATATTTAATGCTCCATTTTGAGATGCTTCACTTATTCCACCTATTGCTTGCACAGGAAACCAATATTCAGTCCATTGATCAGAAGCATATGGATCAAAAGAAGCTTTTCTGATTGGATTGTTATTAGTTTGGTCTTCGCGATATTGAACAAATTGCCTGCCAGCCTGAAACTCAATATATTGCCCATCGGTATCAGTTAAATGATCTTCCCATATACCTCCCTGATCAGAAAGAGACCACAGCCATAATTTCTGGCCAGGCATTTCATCATGATTTGCCCAATGCCCAAATCCATATCCATCATTATGATAATAACCGCCAAAGAAATTTTTCCAATAACCAATAACATGGTATGATTTATGACCTCCAAATTGATTATTGGTGTATAGAGAAAGGTTTCTACCTTTATCATCGATTGGCCATTTTCTAACTTCTCCATTATGTTTTAAATATTGGTTTCCTGGAAAAACAAGTTCTAGGTCATCTTTTGCAAATGCTGCTCCCGTCATCCAATTATAATAAGGTTGAACCATTGATGTAGAATTATACCAACTCGTATTGGTTTTAAAATTTGATCTATCTTTTTCAAGATTTACTTCTACTCTCCAAAAAGTTCTAGAAGGTAAATCCATTCCACCTACAAAAGTGGATACACTACCATCGTTATTTTTTCGTACTAGATAGTCTACTTTGGTTGCTGTTGCAGGTGTATGACCGATAATGCCAAAATTAAATTCAATTCCTCCAGATGTCCATGGACCCCGGAGAGCAATATTGCGGAATTTCATTACCTCATTACGATAAATAAATTCCTCTCCATTTGATTTATCAACTGCACCCCATACCTTACCTCCAACTTCAGGTAGCATAAAAACTTCAATATAATCATTCTCCATTTTAACTACTTGCCAACTTTGCTGTTCACTTTCTGTGCTATAGCCCATAAAAGCATGATAAGGATATAGTCTTTTATCTTTGGTTAGCATTGGAATGGGATTGGGGTCAGAGAAAGGATATGTAGAAATGATTCTATCTTCTATAGCATAGCTCGCATCATTTCTTGTGCAGCTTACTGTAAATAATAGAGCAAATGATAATATGGCTATTAATGTTTTATTCATATGGCAATATAGTTTCAATGGTGAACATTTTCACCAAAAAACTATTATTTGTAGTCCGCTTAGTTTTCTGAAAGGAATGCCTCTATATCATTCCATTTCCCTTTATATATACAACGACTCATTTTCTTATCTAATTGATAGTCATACATTTTATCATAATAATTTTGAAGTAATTGCTGAATCCAATTGTAATGCTGATCTTTATTGTTCTTTTGAAAAGCGATACTAATCTGCTTATCTATTTTTTTATAATTATCCATCCCTAATCTTTTTGATATTTTCTCTAATTGATCTTTTAGCTTATTGCATAAGTCAATTGATGATTGATTGTCTAAAGCGCTAAGAACGTATTCATTATAAATATGATCAACTCGAAGATCTAAAGGCTGATCAATAATTACAATTTTTGAATTAATCATTTTATGATAGAATTTTTCAGGTATAACCAACTTTCCAATCGCTCTCGACTCATCCTCAAGTATAATTGTATTATTTGGAATCTTTAAATAATTACATGCTAAGTTATTTTCAAAATCAATCGGTGATGGCTGAGGAGTTTGAAATCCTCCAAATGCAGATCCTCTGTGATTTGCATGCATTTCAAGATCGATCCCATTAATTAATTTTGAAACTATCCCTGTTTTATTTGAACCTGTTTTGCCTGCAACAATAATCCATTCTTTTGAATCCTCAGCTGCTTCATCGAGAATACTTAAACAGGTATTTCGTAGTGACTTAAAACCTCCTTCAATCCTGGGTATATCAATACCGCTATCAGAGATCCAATTTTGAGCAATTTCAGACCGTTGACCGCCCCGCGCGCAGTACAAATAAGCTGAAGGATTTTCTTCAATGAATGTTATCCATCCCTCAACACGCTCCTCCTTGATCTGTTCTTTTACTAGAGAGTGTCCTAATTCTGTAGCAGACCGTCCACCTAATTCCTTATATACCTTACCCACCAATTCACGCTCATCATCAAATAATATAGGAAGATTTGTGCTGGTTGGTAGTGCTCCTTTAGAAAATTCAATCGGTGCCCTTACGTCAATAAATGGAATTTGTTTTTGTAGTAAAGAAATAATCATTGTCAGATTAAATTAAAAGTACATCAATGTATATTTCACATCATATATAAAATGAAATTTTCAAAATTTATCATTGTTGGTTCACTTGGCGCTATTACCAATGTAATTATCTTTTATACATCTGTCGATATACTAGGTTATTCACCGCTAGTAATATCTACAATTGGTTTTTTAATCGCGAGTTTTCAGAATTATGTGCTAAATCATAATTGGACATTCTATGATATCACAAAAGATCGCCCTATCGCTACTAATGATTACTTAAAATATCTATGTATTGCGTTAATTGCTTTATCGGTTAATTTATTTGTACTCCAATATATATTAGATCAATACAGACCGAACCCTATGGTTATTGGCCAATGCATTGGAATACTTGCAGGCACGCTTGTGAATTACTATGGCGCTAAGCTTTGGGTGTTTCGTGATAGATAGTAAACATTTTTCTAAGATCGTATTTATATTATCCTGTGTTCTTTTATTTGTACGGTTACTCTTTATTTTGAATACATATCTCGTTGATGACGAAGCCTATTACGCAATGTATGCTAGGCATTTATCGTGGGGATATATTGACCATGGACCTGTAGTTGCCTTTGTTATTTGGATTTTTACTCAATTTTCAGAATCGAGCTTCACCGTTCGCTTAGGCTCTGTTTTATTAATGACGCTATTGCCGTATTTGCTATATATCTATGTTAGAAAATATATCAATACTACCAGTGCGTTAGTTGTTTCATTATTGGTTTCAGCAAATCTCTTATTTCATACGAACTCAATCATTATCACACCAGATGTGCCGCTTGCTTTTTTTTCAATTACTTCCATTCTTTTTTATTATATCGCTTACTTTAAAAATGAGAACTTTATTTATCTAGGTGGAATGATGCTAGGGCTTGCGATATTATCAAAAGTTTCTGCGTTATTTCCTGCAATTGGAATTGTTTTATTTCCCATAATTATAAAAGAGAAGAGATATTGGCTTAAAAATATTCATTATTACGGCTCTTTTCTATTATCGTTCGCATTATTTATTCCGTTTGTCGTTTGGAATTTTCAAAACGATATGGCCTTTGTTAGGTATCAAGGCAGTCATATTGCCCAACGAGGTGGATTCAATCATTTTATTGAGCTCTGGCTTGGTGTAGCATTATTAATTGGGCCTCTCTATTTCTATTACTCAATATTCAAACCAATTACTAACCTTAAAAATTGGAAAATATTAAATAATGAGAAAAAGTATTTTACATTGGTCACAGTAGTTCCTCTGTTTTATTTTGTCGCACATTCATTGTTTTCAAGATTTGAATTGAATTGGGTGGCTCCGGTATTTTTTGGCGGTTTATTTCTATTAGGGGTAGAATTAGATTCGTTAAAAAAGGTGAGCAAAGCATTTACTATTCAAATCATTTACTCGCTTGCACTAATCAGCTTAATTATGATTCAAACTTTTTATCCAATACTACCCCTAAAAGGTAAATCTGATCCTACAAACCGCTATTTCATGTATAATAACTTGATTGAAGATACCAAAAATTTATTGATTGATAATGAAGATCTAAATGGCCTTAGAATTGTAAGCAATGAATTTCAAATTCCTTCCATGATTAATTTTTATTTGAATCCTAAAATGGAAGCAATTTGTCTTTCTATCGATTACCATGAAACACTTTATTCTTTTCTTTATGAACAAGAAAGCTTGCTAGGAAAAGATTTTATTTATATTCATGACAAAGAGGAATTTCCTGAGAAAATAAAACCCTACTTTGACAGTTATGAATTAATTCTTGGATCAGAAGAATCTAGAAATAATTCTTCTGTCGCATCTTATACGGTATGGTTAGTAAAAAATTATGCGGGTAAATTATAACCCTATGGATCGACGCTACGATATAGATTGGATCAGGGTAGTCGTGCTTGGTCTTTTAATTTTTTATCATGCCTGGTGTAGTTTCATGCCTTTTGCAAAATTAATTTATATGCCTCAAAATAAAGATTTTCTTTTCAACATGGGTATTCCTATGAGCTTAATCAATATCTGGCGTATTCCAATTTTGTTCATGATTTCTGGAATGGGAATATTTTTTGCTATGCAGCGTAGAAGTTGGAAAGAAATGCTTAAAGACCGGAACAAGCGCATTGGTATACCTATGGTTTTTGGTTTTTTATTTGTTGGGCCACTTGTAATCTTTTTCAGCTTATTGTACTACAAAGAAGAACTTGTATGGTACCCAAACTTAAACCATCTTTGGTTTCTATTTAATATATTGATCTATTTCTATCTCCTATTGCCTATTTTTACATTTATTAAAAATAGACCTGATAATTTTATAAAGAAAACATTGCAATCAATTTTATCATATCGATTTGGAATTTACCTTTTTGCGATTCCATTTTTACTAGAAGCGCTAGTAGTTGATCCGCAGGATTATCCATCTTATGCCAATTCCTTACATGGATGGGTGCTTGGACTCATTTGCTTTATTACTGGATATGTATTTGTTTCTCTGAAAGATTATTTTTGGAATTCTCTAAATAGAGTCAAGGGCATATCCCTTTTAATAGCATTTTCCTTATACATGTTCCGTTTTTTATTCATGGAACTATGGGCACCAAATACTTTCATCGCGTTTGAATCATTTAATTGGATGATTGCAATATTAGGATATAGCGCAAAATACTTAAATCAACCCTCAAAAAGGTTACGTTATCTCAGCTCTGCTGTTTATCCCATATATATTATTCATATGCCAATACAGTATTTCTTTTGTCTTTATATTTTGCCCTTACCCATATCTGCTCCAATTAAATTCTTCTTACTTGTATTATGTGTTTTCGGAGTGAGCTTTACGATCTATGAATCAATGATCAAGCGAGTTAATTGGTTAAAACCATTTTTTGGAATTAAGATGAAAGGATCTTAAATGAAACATTATGCATTAACTATTTTTTCATTTGCTGTTCTATTTACGGGTTGTCAAAAAACAAAAGCGCAGATACAGCTCAAATATCTAGGGGCAGCAGGTTGGGTAATAACCAATGAAGGCAGCAAGGTGTTAATTGACCCTTATCTTTCAAGAATCAAATTAGTAGGCATGAGTACATCCAGTAAAATTTCCAATGCAGCGCAAAATCGAGATTGGGGTTCCGATACTAGGAAAAAATATTATCGTGATGATCGATATGAGCCAGATACAACAATAATTAATTATATGATTAATGGGGATATTATCGACTCTAATAGTTATATTTTTGTACATCACACCCACTTTGACCATGCAGCTGATGTTCCCTATATCGCAATGAAGACCGGAGCTCGAGTGATTGGTACTGAAAGTCTTTCAAATTTATTAAGAGCTCATGGGGTACCAAATAAGCAAATAGTAACTGTTAAGGGCGGTGAAGATTATGACTTTGAAGACTTTTCGGTCAAAGTACTGCCCTCCCTACATTCTGCTCTTCGTGACAAACAATATTTTAGCTCAGAAAAGATTTCAAAGGATATAAAAGTTCCGCTTCAGATCAAAGAGTATGTTGAAGGGGGGTCTTTGATGTTTTATTTCAGATTCAAAGACCATAAAGTGCTAACTATGGGCTCAATGAATTTTATCGAAAAGGAAATTGACGGATTAAAGCCTGATATACTTTTAGCCGGATCTGCGAATTCTAGGAAAGAAATATATAATTATACAGAAAGGTTATTAGAATTAACAGGATTTCCAAAAATAGTAATTCCAACGCATTGGGATGATTTTAGGGTTAAATATGATGCGCCTCAACAAAAAGCATTGGAGTCAAAAGCTTTACCATTCATTGAAGATATCAAAGCTACTGCACCAAGAACAAAGATTATCATACCTGAGCATTTAGTTCCAATAACTATAAATTAATAATTAAGGCAGTTTAAATAAATCCTCCACAGAGCAATTAAGGGTCTTTGCTATTTTCAACGCAAGAACAGTGGAGGGTACATACACTCCATTTTCAATTGCATTGATACTTACCCTTGATACACCAGCGCTTTCAGAAAGCTCTTGCTGAGTTAAGCCTGTCGACTTTCTCAGCTCTTCAAGATTATTTAATAGTTTTTTGTGGTGCTTACCCACCCTTTAGTTCTCTTCATATTTTTCTACTGCTTTAGTTATTTCTTCACCAGTATTTGGATATATGTAGCCAGCGGTAACCATACCCACACCTAATGCCATTACCAATAAACCGACACCCTCAAAAAAGTCTCCTAAAGATGCAAAACCAAATAGATTAATTCCAAGGCCAACATAGGATATTGCCAAACCGGCCCTGAGTCGTTTATTTGGCTCTTTTACTATTTCATTA
>JAYZHP010000133.1:0-4451 GCA_036166415.1 Fidelibacterota bacterium
ATTGTTACCTTTTTAGACACACCTGGACATGAAGCATTTACAGCTATGCGAGCAAGAGGAGCTCAGGTCACTGATATGGTAGTGTTAGTTGTGGCAGCAAATGATGGAGTTATGCCTCAAACTATTGAAGCTATAGATCATGCTAAAGCTGCAAATGTACCTTTAGTAATTGCTATAAATAAAACAGATCTTCCAGATATTGACTTAGAAAGAATTAAGCGTGAGTTATCTGAACATAATGTTTTAGTTGAAGATTGGGGTGGCAAGATTCAAGCCATACCTATTTCAGCTAAAACTGGTGATGGTATTGAAGATCTTCTTTCTTCTATGATTATAGAATGCGAAATGCTTGAACTTAAATCTAATAAAGATACTTATGCGCGTGGAACGGTTGTTGATTCAAAGCTTGATAAAGGACATGGGCCTATAGCTACCGTTCTAATTCAAAAAGGAACATTAAATGTTGGCGACCCATTTATATGTAATAATATTTCAGGAAAAGTACGAGCAATGATGAATGAAAGAGGGCAACGCATTAATACTGCTACACCATCAATGCCTGTCCAAATTTTAGGATTTGATCAAGTTCCACAGTCGGCTGATATATTTGCCGTTGTTAAAAATGAAAGAGAAATAAAAAGAATTGTTTCTGATAGACAGCGCTTAAAAAGAGAAATAGATTTAAAGAAAATTACCGCTCAATCTTTAGATGCAATGTCAGCCCTAATCAAAGAAGGTGCTATTAAAAACTTACCTATTATTATTAAGGGTGACGTAGATGGATCTATTGAAGCATTATCAGAACAGTTAAGTAAAATATCAAATGATGAAGTTGGCGTACAGGTAATACATAAATCAGTTGGAATAATTTCTGAGTCAGATGTGCTTCTAGCTGCGGCTTCCAAAGCTGTAATAATTGGATTTCAAGTACAAGTATCTGCCAATGCTAAATTACAGGCCCAGCAAGAAGGTGTTGATATCAGAACATATAGCATTATATATCAAGCCGTTGAAGAGGTAACATTAGCTTTAGAAGGTCTATTAGAACCTGAAAAAGTTGAAGAGGTATTAGGAAAAGCTGTAGTTCAAGAAGTTTTCAAAATACCAAAAATTGGCTTTATTGCAGGATCTAAAGTCACCGAAGGCCTAGTAAAAAGAAATGCAAGGGCCAGAGTAATCAGAGATGATGAAGAAATTAGTGAGGGTGAAATAGTTTCATTGAAACACATAAAAGATGATGCGAAGGAAATGAAAGAAGGATATGAATGTGGTATTGGTGTCGATGAATTTTCAAAATTCAAAGAAGGTGATATTATTGTTTGTTATGAAATCAAATCTATTAAGAGAACATTGGAACTTAATTGAAATCAAATCGACCCTTTGATAGAACCGATCGGGTCGCGAATGAAATCCAAAACATTTTAGGCCAGATCCAAACTCAGTACATTGATTTAACTGAATTAGGGTTTATTACGTTTACAAAGGTTATTATATCTCCAGATTTAAAACATGCTAAAATATTCTTTGGGGTTGTAAATAATAAAAAAACGATAGAAAAAACAACTATAGAATTGAATAAAAAATCAAAAGCATTCAGAAAATATTTAGGTCAACAATTGACAATCAAATTTACACCAGAATTAAAATTTTATTATGATGATTCAATATCTCATGTTGAAAGAATTGATAAATTGTTTAATAAGCTAGATCAAAAAGATCAAAATTGATTTATAATATGTATAAACCTATAGGTTGGACAAGTTTTGACCTTGTAAAAAAAGTTAGATCCATAACTAGAGAAAAGAAAGTGGGTCATGGAGGAACTCTTGATCCATTTGCAGAAGGTGTATTAATAATTGGTACAGGCAGAGAAACTAAGTTGCTCACACAAGTTTCCGATAAAAAAAAATCATATCAAGCTGTTATTCAACTAGGATCTGAAACCAATACATTAGATACTGAAGGTGAGATAATTGATACTAAATCTATACCGTCAATTGATCAAGATAATTTGAATAAACTATTACATAGCTTTAAAGGTAAATATATTCATAAACCACCTATGTTTTCTGCTAAAAAAGTTAATGGAACCCGTTTATATAAATTAGCTAGAAAGAACATTGAAATAGATCGAAAAAAATTGATTAGTACTATTTATGATATAAAATTAAATGATTTTTCTGATCAATTAATTGATTTTTCTGTAACATGCTCTAAGGGTACATATATTCGGGTTTTAGCTTCCGATATTGCAAAAAAGATAGGTACAATAGGATATTTAATAAAGCTAGTGAGAACAAGCATAGGTGATTATAATATATCAGATGCACTATCTATAGATAAATTTGAGTCTGAATGGAAATCTATAGACAATTAGATCGCATACCTAATATGGAAGATTCAATAGTGACTATTGGTACGTATGATGGTTGTCATAGAGGGCATCAAGAAATTATAAAAAAAGTAATTTTTAATTCAGAATTAAATAATAGCAAATCCATTCTAATTACATTTGATCCTCATCCAAGACATATTTTACAACCTGAAGCAAAATTACCCATATTAATGCACATAGATAGAAAGCTAGATTTTCTTCAATCATTTAATTTAAATGCAGTCGTTGTTATTCCTTTTGATAAGGATTTCTCTAAGATTACTGCAATTGATTTTTTAAAAAACACAATTATAAAACGTCTTAATGCATCAAAAATTATAGTTGGATATGATCATCATTTTGGTTTCAACCGTCAGGGATCACCTGATTTTTTAAAAAACTTATCCATTGATAGTAATTTTGAAGTAGAAGTTGTAGAGCCTATCTCTGATCAAGAAATGATTATATCTAGTACACATATTCGCCAATTAATTCAAAGTGGATTTGTTAGAAGAGCTTCGTTTGAATTAGGTTGGGTCTTTGGGTTTGAGGCTAGAGTAGTTGCGGGTTCTGGCAGAGGAAAGGATCTTGGATTTCCCACAGCCAACTTTGTACCGATAGAAAAAAATCAATTAATTCCAGCAAATGGGGTATATTGTATTCGCGGAAGGATTAATGGTAATAGTGTGTATGGTATGTGTAATTTAGGAGTACGTCCTACCTTTGATGAAACTGATTTTGTGATGGAAGTTCATTTTTTTCAGAATAAGGTTGACGATATCTATAGTGAAATAATTACTGTAGAATTTTTAGAGAGGGTCAGAGATGAAAAGAAATTCTCTAGCCCTAAAGAATTAATAGAACAATTAGAAAAAGATAAAGAAATCTGTATGAGATTGATACAGAAGTATAATTAGGAGAAATAATGTCAATTACAAATAAAGAAAAACAAGACATTGTAAAAAAATTCGGTAAAAATGAAAACGATACCGGATCATCAGAAGTGCAAATTGCACTTTTAACAGAAAGAATACGATTGCTCACTGAGCATGCAAAAGATAACAAGAAAGATCATCACTCTAGAAGAGGATTGGTTATGCTTGTTTCGCAACGCAAAAAATTGTTAAAATATCTTAGACGCATTAATCCAGAGTCATATTTGAACGTGACTCAGGAATTATCCATTCGTCGTAATTAATTATCCAAGAAGGTTATAAATGAAAAAAGTAGAAATGAACCTCAATGGGAGTACGCTCTCAATTGAGACAGGGCATGTTGCCAGACAATCAGCTGGATCTGTTATTGTTACTCACGGAGAAACATCGGTGTTAGTAGCAGTAAATTCAGCTAAAGAAATGCGTGAAGATATAGATTTTTTCCCATTGCAAGTAGAATATAGAGAACGTCATTACGCGGGTGGTAAAATACCGGGAGGTTTCTTCAAGCGCGAAGCTAGACCATCTGAGCATGAAATATTAACGAGCAGGCTAACGGATAGACCAATTCGTCCTCTGTTTCCAAAATCATTTAAATATGAAACCCAAGTAATTATAACGGCAATGTCAAGCGATGGGCAGAATATGTCTGATGTATTAGCAGGTATTGGTGCATCAGCGGCTCTCATGATATCAGATATTCCATGGAATGGACCTATATCTACAGTTAGAGTAGGGCGTATTGATGGTGAATTTGTAGTTAATCCTACACGCGATCAAATGGAAGATTCCGATATGGAAATTGTAGTTTCAGGTAATGAGCAAACTATTGTAATGGTTGAAGGTGAAGCTGAATTAATATCTGAAAAAGAGTTTTTAGATGCGATGAAGTTTGCTCATGAGCCAATCAAAGAAATGATTGACCTTCAAAAGAAATTAGCAGAAGAACTGAAAATTAATAAAAGAGCAGTTCCTGAGGATAGTGAAAATGAAGAGCTAAAAAATCAAGTTTTAGATTTAGTTTCAAGTAAAATAGATGAAGCGATTAAGGTAGCTGATAAAACTGATAGAGAAGAGGCTATATCTAACTTAAAAAAGGAAGCGCAAGAATCTTTTGTTGAAAGCCATCCAGAATCTGAAAA
>JAYZHP010000134.1:0-24033 GCA_036166415.1 Fidelibacterota bacterium
TGGAGGTAGAAATGACAATGAACTTTCTTATGTAAATAATATTATTGCTAAAAATAATATTGATAACGTGAAATTAAATAAATGGGTTTTTTATAATGATCTACCAGATATTATCACTAGGTCTTCAGTTGGTCTTATAATCTTACCAGATAATTTTTATAATAAATATTTAACTGCTCCCAATAAACTTTTCGATTATATTTCTTTTGGCATGCCCGTAGTGTGTACTGATTTTCCATCTATAAGAGATTTAATTCCTAATGATCACCAAGGTGTAAGATTTATTAAGCCTGGAGATACGCAAGGCTATGTTGCTGAGCTAAAAAGATTGCTAACACAAGAAAAATACTACAATGAATTACAGCAGTCTAACTTGACATTATCTGAATCATTATCATGGAAAAAGCAATCTGCTAATTTAATTAAATCAATAAGGTCAAAGTCGTGAATGTGGCAATCATAACTGGACATTTTCCGCCAAGCAAAGGAGGGGGTATAGCAGAATGGGCTTTTGGCGTTGCTCGAGTACTCCCAAAGATTGGATATAAAACGTCAGTTTATGTTACGCATCGTAAAGATAGAAACCTGAATATTCATAACAATGAGCAATTTACATGCAAACCGATGTACGGAAGAAATTGGCATGAATTTCATCGTTTTTATTCAGGTTATTATATGTGGAAAATTTTAAAAAAAGATCCAGATACAATTTTTATTACAACTACCTGGGGTATGGCCAAACCCTTTAAATTTATTAAAAGGTATTATCCAAAAAGCAAAATGATTGTAGTTGCACATGGTCTTGAGATAACTCGCTTAAAGTCATCTAGAGAATTAAGGTCAATCAGTAAAGTTGTTTCATCATCTGATCTTGTATTATCAGTAAGTCGATTTACTAGAGATGAGATTAAAAATAGATTACAAAATATCAATACAAACCACGTTAGGTTTTTACCAAATGGAGTAGATATAGATAGATTTTATCAATGCAGCGTTGATAGTAATTTTTTTGAAAAGTACAATATTCCACCAGATTCAGATTTAGTTCTAACCTTGGCAAGAATCATAAAGAGAAAGGCTCATGATGATGTGATTAGGGCTTTGCCTGATATTTTATCTGAATTTCCTAAAACGCACTATGCGATAGCAGGTCCTCATCGGAAAAATGACCCTTACCTCAACTCATTAAAAAATTTAGCCAAAGAACTTTCTATAGAGCAGCATGTTACATTCATTGATTTTATTCCGGATAAAGATTTAAAGAAAATTTATTCTGCTAGCAAGGTTTATGTTATGGCAAGCAGAACTTTGCACAAAACTGGTGACAGTGAAGGATTTGGAATTACATTTTTAGAAGCCAATGCCTGCGGTTGTCCAGTCATTGGAAGTTATGAAGGCGGCATCCCAGATGCAGTTGAAGATGGAGTTAATGGATTATTAGTGCCATCCGATAGCCCATCTGACATAGCATTGGCAATCAAGAAGATCTTTTCAAATGAAGGCTATAGGCAAGGTTTAGTTAATAAAGGTATGAAGCGAGTATCTGAAAGATTCACATGGGAAAAATTAACTATTCAAATGATGGATATGCTGAATAAATAATCAAAATACCTTCAGTTTTTCACCCGTTAATATTTTATAGGCTTTTTTATATTTTTTAATTTTTCGCAAATCAACCTTTGAAGGCTTTTTGTATTGCTTTCTTTTCAAATAATTATCAATTAGGTCTGCGAGTTTTACAGTTTTTGCAATTTTATTACCTTCTAAACGTTCTATATATTTTAAATATTTTTGATTCTTTTTTCTTGAAAGAAGATCGATAGCATTGCAAACCTTTTTATCAAATCCATGTTCTAATAATTCATCAATTGAAATTTTACCAGATTCAACAACATCATGAAGAACTGCTACAGTTTTAGAGCGATTATCTTTCATCATAGCCATCACTCTTAATGGGTGCAATATCGCAGGTTCTTGATTGCGCCCTTTTTTCCCTTTATGTATTTTTGCAGCTATAATAATTGCTTTATTTAATGAATTCTTCATATATCAAATATATTAAGATCATTGGATATCATGTTTAATAAAATTATCTATCAAAATAATAAAAGATTTATTCATCAAAAATATTTTATCCAGCTGTATTAAGTTGCTTTTGACAAAAATACATTTATTATGATTATTTACAACAGAACTGAATATTCAGAATTAAAAGATACTCAATATCGAAAAGAAAAACGTCGATTGCAGATAGAGTTACTCAAATTGCAAGAATGGGCAATCGAAACTGATCAAAGAGTTGCAATTTTATTAGAAGGAAGGGATGCCGCTGGAAAAGGATCTACCATAAAAAGATTTATTGAGAATTTGATGCCTAAGGCTGCGATGATTGTAGAATTAGGAGTGCCTAATAAAAAACAAGAAAAGAATTGGTTTAAAACATGGGAAAAAAGATTACCCAAAAGAGGAACCATAACTTTTTTTGATAGAAGCTGGTACTCGCGCGCTATTATTCAACCAGCAATGGGCTACTGTACTGAAAATCAGTATAAATATTTTATGAAGAAAGTGAATAAATGGGAGAAAAAATTAATTAACAAAGGCTTCATCTTAATCAAAATTTATTTATCAATTTCTAAAGAAAATCAAAAGCTACGTTTTCAGTTCAGGGAAAATCATGAATTAAAATACTGGAAACTTTCTTCAAATGATTGGAAGGCGCATAAAAACTGGCAACTATTGACAGACTATAAGGAGCAAATGTTTTCAAGAACATCAACTGAATTATCACCATGGGTTATTATTAATTCAGATAATAAAATGATTGCCAGATTGAATGCAATACGATATGTACTATCAAAAATTGATTACCCTGGAAGAAAAGATCTTAAACCTAAGAAGTGGTCAAAAGATTCCCCTGTTTATAATATATCATTATTTAATGTTCAATTTAATAATCTCAGTCAAGAACAATATGAATTGTTAAATAGTTTTAAGGGTCATGAATAGATAATTTTTTGATGACATTTTATTTCAAGAAATCTATCTTTAAGAATAATTAATGAATAAAGATCATCTGGGTGGTAGTCTAAAATTTGCTTCAATTGATATTGGAAGTAACGCAATGCGTTTATTGTTTTGCAGGGTGATTGAAGAACCTTCTACTGCGTACATAAAAGAATCGCTTATTCGAATGCCTTTACGATTAGGTGAAGATGCTTTTGTATTAGGAAAATTAACAGATGATAGCATTCAAAAATTAATAAAAACGATTCATGCGTTTTATTTAATGATTCAAGCTTATGATCCTATAAGTTTCAAATCATGTGCCACAGCTGCGCTCCGCACTGCTTCTAATGGGCAAGAAATTGTAGATGAGATCAATGAAATTGTTAATGTCAATCTTGAAATTATTTCTGGTAAGGAAGAAGCGCGTATTATTATGGCAAACCATATAGAACAGCACCTTAGCCCAGATAAAGACTACGTTTATATTGACGTGGGAGGCGGGAGCACAGAAATAAGTTTTATAGCCAATAGGCAAAAGACATATTCAAAATCATTCCCGATTGGCTCTGTCCGGATTTTAAGAGATCAGGTGAAAAATTTAGATTGGAAACAAATGAAAAATTGGATTATTGATAATAGAAAAAAAATTGATGGCCCTTTGCAAGCAATAGGAAGCGGTGGAAATATTAATAAAATTTTTTCTATGTCAACAATCAACAATAATAATGAAATAGATATTATTGAAATTAGAGATGTATTAAATATCATAGCTCCCCTTAACATAAAAGAAAGAATTGTTCAATTAGGCCTAAGACCAGATAGGGCAGATGTCATTATGCATGCAGGAAAAATATATGATTCAGTTATGGAATGGTCAGGATGTGAAAAAATGATAGTACCGCAGTCAGGATTACCAGATGGAATTATACATGATCTTTATGAAAAATATTTAGATGATTAATTATTTTGTTTGAACAATATTTTTCTGGCGCTTTAAATTTCATAATAACATTATTTATTATTATATATAATTGAATAACAGTTCAGAGATATCAGAAAATAGATTCTACCTATATATTAGGATCATAGCTGTCTTCGCGGTCCTTTATTTATTTCTTGTTAGTATTGGAATGATTGGATCTGCCTTCAAAGGTTTAGGCCGTGGATTTGCAGAAAGCTTATTTCAAAATCAAGCCAGTCCATTCATTGGGCTTTTTATTGGAATACTAGCGACCGGCTTAATTCAAAGCTCTTCTACTACAACCTCCTTAGTGGTAGGTATGGTTGCCGCTGGAACATTCGGTAGTGATCCGAAATTGGCGGTCGCAGCGGCAGTACCTTATATAATGGGCGCAAATATTGGTACCAGTATTACTAATACAATTGTTTCATTAGGACACATTGTTAATAGAGAGGAGTTCAAGCGGGCCTTCTCAGCATCCGTTGTGCATGATTTTTTTAATATTCTTGCAGTAATCATTATTTTTCCGCTTGAACTGATGTTTGGTATTATTAGCAAGTTTGCAATTGCGTTATCTTCGATACTTATGGGTAGCGGAGGAGGCACTTTTACGAGTCCAATCAAATTAATCACCAAGCCTACCGTAAAGTGGATAGAACATCTTTTTCAACAACAGTCAATCATTGAACCGAACGCACTATTGCTTGTAGCAGCTTTAGCGTTTCTATTTTTCTCATTACGTAATCTTACCAAACTGATTAAATCATTGGTGATGTTTAGGCTTCAAGCTTTTTTCGATACGCATATATTTCGCACTACCTTAAGAGCAATGTTTTTTGGTGTTATAATTACGATCTTAGTTCAAAGTAGTTCTATTACAACATCTTTAGTCATTCCACTAGCTGGAGCTGGAATTTTAAACCTTAGGCAAATTTTTCCATATACACTAGGGGCCAATATAGGTACAACGGTCACTTCATTATTAGCCAGTATGGTCTCAGGAACGATTGCTCCTTTGGCCGTAGCGTTAAGTCATTTAACATTTAATATAATCGGAATTGGCCTATTGTGGCCTATTAAAAAAGTGAGAGAAATTCCGATTCATCTAGCCGAATGGTTTTCTAATTTGGCCACTCAAAACAAAATTTATCCACTACTTTATATATTAATTGTATTTTTTCTAATTCCACTAAGTTTAATTTCACTAGTTAGGTAGGTATATATGTCTTTATTTAATGATATAATAAAAATATGGAAATCGGATAGCCTTCTTTCTCAAGCCTGGGATGATTCCATCTCAATGCTAAAGTTTAGTAATGATATTTTCATAAAATCTGTAGATAGTTTTAATTCAAATGATAGCGTGGATGAGGTCAAGGCTTTAAAAAAGGAAGATAGAAAGATCAACGACTATCAAATGACGGTCCGGCGCAAAGTGCTTACCCATTTTTCATTAGAAACAAACTCTAGGGAAGTCCCAAATGGTTTGATTCTTGTTGATATGGTTGTTGACATTGAGCGGATAGGGGATTATTGTAAAAATATTTCTGATTTAACACTGATGAAGGAAGCGCCAATTGATTATGGAGAACTCTCCGATGAAATCACAGCGATGGAGAAAGAAGTTAAATCAAGGTTCTCCAGTACAATACAGGTAATCGAGAATCAAGATGAAGACCTAGCGCGCAGCTTAATTGATAACTATAAGCAAATGGTTTCTTCGGTATCTGATAAAATTGTAACTGGCATTGTAAGTGGAGATGTCAAATTAGATAGTCATTCTAGATCTGCATCTCTGGTTTTATATGCTAGATATTTAAAACGAATTGGTGCTCATTTAAAAAATATTACTTCTACTGTTGTCAATGCTTATGATCGCATTGGCTATGAAAGATAATCTAGTTTCGTAGAGGCTTACCAACCTTAAGCATATGGCGAATTCTATCCTGGGATAGCTTTTCACCTGTTAGCGAAACAAATGCTTCTCTTTCAATATCCAAAAGATATTGTTCATCAACTGACTTAGTAAGCCCAGCTTTATCACCACCAGTTAGAATATAGGCAAGTTTTTTTGCAATAAATTCATCGTGCTCTGATATTTTTCCTTGTGCTTTGAATCCTTTAACGACCATTGCAATCGCAGTGCGCCCACCTGTGCCAGGGAGTTTAAGATCATCACGATATTTAGGTGGTTCATACCCTTCTTCCAAAAATGATAATGCCTTATCTTTTGCTACCTTTATTCTTTGATCGTTATTAAGAATGACCGTATCTGATTTTAATAGATAGCCCAAATGTTTTGCCTCATCTGCGCTTGTAGCTACTTTAGCAAATGCTATGGTTTCAAATGCTTTTTGAGAAACTTGAAATGCATTCAATCTACCGGACCCACTGTTCTCCATTAAATTTAGTATAATCCTTAGGTTTCCACCGGCACCAGGTACAAGCCCAACGCCAATCTCAACTGCGCCCATATATAATTCACCTAGCGCTACGCGGTGCACTGCAGGTGCTGAAATCTCAAATCCTCCACCTAATGCTAAATGATGAGGGGCAGCAACCACAGGAGCTTTAGAAAATCTAATACGCTGCATTAGATCCTGAAATTGCTTGAGATCATTATTTATTTTATCAAATCCATTGCGATCAATCACTTGGATCATATTTGCTAGATTAGCACCTGCGCAAAAATTTGCTCCCTGATGTCCAATTACTAATGCTTTGTATTTATCAGCTTCAAGTAAATCCATCGCATCGTTCATGATTTCACCCATAGAGGAATCTATCGGGTTTAGCGTAGGTTGAAGCGCTGAGTGAAATTCAACATTAAGCACTTGATCGCCTAGATCAATCAGGCTTGCACTCCAATCTTTTTTGATGAGATTATTACCTGATTTTTTAAGATTAAGGTTGATGACTTTAGGATCATCTTCAATTGTTTTTACCGATGAACTAAGTACATCATAGTAGGTACGCTTTCCATTCTTTAATTCATAGAATGTTTCTCTTCCTGAGGAAAGCATCTCATCGACCCAACTAGGGACGCTCTTGTTTTCCTTTTTCATTCGATTAACTGTGGACTGTACACCCATTGCGTCCCAGCATTCAAATGGACCAAGTTCCCAGCCGTATCCCCATTTCATCGCATTATCAATATTAATGATATCATCGCTGATCTCAGGAATCCGATTGGCAGAATAGATCAATGAATCGGCAGTTATTTCCCACATGAATTTGCCTGCTTTATCATCATTAAATGTCAGCGCTTTTATTCTATCCCCTGCTTTTTGAAAACCTTTTGCAACGCGGTACCCATCAAATAACACTTTTTTCTGTGCTTTGTACTCTCCAGTTTTAAGATCAATAGAAAGAATTCCGTCATCAGTTTTTTTGTAAAAACCCGCTTTTGTTTTTTGACCTAGTCTGCCATCATCAATTAATTCTTTTAGAATATCTGGAGCTTTGAGGACTTCCCTTGCTTCATCATCGATGAGATTATCATAGCTTGTAGCAGAAACATTTGACTGGACGTCTAGGCCAACAACATCAACCGTTCTAAAGATACCGCTTTTTGGTCTACCCACAATCGTACCTGTTAATTTATCTACTTCTTCAACAGATAGCCCCATTTGGATTGCCAATTTGATGGCGTTATTTGCACCATGCACACCAATTCGATTGCCAATGAAGTTCGGGGTATCTTTAGCGTGAACAATTCCTTTGCCCAGAATATTTTCTCCAATAGAAGATAGTGTTTTATACACTTCATTATCCGTTTCTGGTCCTTTTACTAATTCTAACAATCGCATGTAACGTGGCGGATTAAAAAAATGTGTAATCAAAAATCGTGACTTCAGATTATCGGGTAATACCTGAATTAAATCTGCCAATGGGATACCGGATGTATTGGAGCTCATTATGACCGAGTCTTTTAAATGAGGAGCAACGTTCTTATAGACCGTATGTTTGATCTCTAGATTTTCAGCAACGGCCTCAATCACAAGATCGACATCCTTAAGTTTTTCAAGATCATCATCATAGGTGCAGGCAGTAATACGTTCAGCATTTTTTGGTTTATAGAGAGGGGCAGGGCGGAGTTTCGTTAGAATTTCGACTCCATTTTTTGCAAGATCAGAATTAATATCAAATAATATGGAAGGGATACCGGCATTGCTAAAATGCCCTGCGATTTGTGCGCCCATTGTTCCCGCGCCTAACACAGCTACCTTTTGTATTTTATGATCCATCCTTAGACTCGTTTGATTATGGTTGCAATACCTTGGCCGCTACCAATACACATTGTGGCTAAGCCTATGGTCGTATCCTGCTGCTCCATTACATTAATCAATGTTGTTAAGATGCGAGCACCTGAGCAACCTAAGGGATGCCCAAGCGCTATAGCGCCTCCATTTAAATTAATCTTACTTTCATCCCAGCCGCCTTTTCGGATGACATAGAGCGATTGCGCTGCAAACGCCTCATTTAATTCAATCGTTTCAATATCATCCATTGAAAGATTTGCTTTTTTTAATGCTTTTTCCACAGCAGGGAGAGGTCCCATACCCATCCTATCCCAATGTACACCGGCGATGGCTCTCGAAATGATTTCTGCCCTTGGCTTAACATTATTGCTAGAACAAAATCCTTCATGCGCTACAATTAATGCAGAAGCACCCACCGATATAGGACTGCTGGTTGCAGCGGTTATAGACCCATCTTCAAGGAACGCAGGTTGCAGACTTTTAATTTTTTCTGCATCAGGCTCTCTTGGCCCATCGTCTTTTGTTACGGTAGCTTCCCCATTCACATCAATTGAAATTAATTCTTTATCAAACTTTCCATCTTGATAGGCCTGCAATGCTTTGCGATGGGAGTTCATGGCAAATTCTTCCTGATCTTCTCTAGAAATGCTTAGGTCTTTCGCAAGATTTTCAGCGGTCTCTCCCATACCAATATAAAATTCTTGTTCAGCAAGCTCTGGATGAAAGTCTGGAGCAAATCCACCCATGGGAACTGAAAACATATCTTCAACCCCCACCGCAATACCCATATCAATATCTCCGCATTCCGCTGAAGTACTGATTTGGTGTGCCGCATCCATCGATGAACCGCAAAAACGATTGATAACTTTACCAGTTGATTCAATTGGTAGTCCCGCCAAAACACCAACAGATTTGCCAATGATGTGACCTTGAGGACCTTCAGGATATGCGCATCCAACTACCACATCTTCAACCATTTCTGGCTTGATCATTGGATTACGCTCCAACAGTCCTTTAACCACTTGCGCAGCTAAATCATCTGGGCGCACCCCAATCATCTCACCGTTTTTTAATCCTATAGGTGAACGTACTGCATCAACAATAACAGATTTACTCATTTTTTCTCCTAATACGGGTATACTTTTTGATCGAACACATACTCAGCAATGTTACGTTTTAATTGTACAACATTATTTGATAAACGCATTCTTTCTTCGAATTTGTCTACTGTATCCTTTGCCTCAGTCGAAACTGATCCAGCAAATACAGCATTAAGAATAGTGTGTGTTTTTGCTAAAATTCTGTCAACCATTTCTGTTGTAAACACTTTAGCTATATCTACGGTTGAGGCAACCGGTTTATCTGAGCTCATAATCTTTTTTACGCGAATTATTGTGCTCTCTGCGCAATAAATATCTATAAAAATATCAGACAGCATTTCTACAATCTGGTGTTCATTTTTTAAATCTTGAGCAAACTCCGATAGTGCTTCATTGAAAAGATATAGACCTATTTTCTTTGCCGACTCCACCGTATCACATTCTTTTGCTAGCAGCGTATCATCTACATCGGGCTCGGTATTTAAAAAGGAATCGATTTGACGAATAGCATCTCTAAACGGCAATTCCTCATTGAGCGCTTTTTTCATTATGAAACCAGTGATTATTTGTCTATTGATTTCATTGGTACCTTCCCAGATCTGATTGACTCGATCATCTCTGTAGGCAGGCGCTAAAGGGTATTCTTCTAAAAAACCATACCCGCCAAAAATTTGTAATCCCTGATCGATGACCCAATGACTGCAATCGCTACCAAATACCTTCACCATAGAGGTTTCGATTGCATACTTGCCCATGGCCTCGCCCGTATTGATATAATAGTTGGGCGCATCCTTATCAATGAGATCTATTTCGTTTTGTAATAACCCAATAGTACGATATATCATAGTATCAGTAGCAAATGTTCGCACAGACATTTCTCCAATCTTTTTCCTAATGGCATCAAATTTTGAAATAGTGGTGCCAAATGCTTTGCGATCTTGAGCGTAAACGGATGCCGCTGATATAACTTGCTTTGACCCTCCTAGGCATGAGCAGCCCAATTTGAACCTACCAATGTTCAAACAGTTAAATGCAATCGTAGCGCCTTTACCAACCTCATACAGGAGGTTTTCTACCGGAACCTTCGCATCTTGGAATAAAAGCTGAGCGGTAGATGAACCTTTCATTCCCAGCTTATTTTCTTCTCTACCTATTGTGAAACCTTCGGTATCATTTTCAACGATAAATGCGCTGAATTTGCTTCCATCAACGCGTGCAAATACAATAAAAACTCCAGCCCACCCACCATTAGTGATAAATACTTTTTCACCATTAATTAAGTAATGCTTTCCATCATCAGAAAGCGTAGCGGTAGTATCAGCTTGCATCGCATCGGAGCCTGAAGAAGGCTCAGTGAGACCGTAGGCACAAATGAGCTCACCAGTAGCAATTTTTGGTAGATATTTTTGTTTTTGTTCATCGGTCCCAAACCATACGATTGGCAGGGAACCTATCCCGGTTTGTACAGACCAGGTTACAGCAAATGAAGGACTTTGAACTAAGGATTCAGCAACAATAGCTGAGGTGATTTTATCAAGATCAATTCCACCATATTCCTCAGGTATATCAATGCCGAGTAGGCCAAGTTCACCAAGTTCCTTCATTAAGCCCAGGGAAAGATCAGGATCAAATTTTTCTATTTCTTCTTTTTGAGATAATACACGCTCTCTATCAAAATCCATAACCATCTTATATATCTCACGATGCTCACTACTAAAATCTTCGCGCGTAAAAATGGATGTATCAAAAATAGAGTCTAAGAGAAATTGACCCCCTGTATTATGCTCATTTTTCGTTTTACTCATAACGTTACCCTGAATTATATAATTCAGATATAAAAAGTTAAACCCTCAATTATCAAAATGACATAATAATATTTATGCGATAGAAAAAAACAAAAAAAAAATTGACACATAAATAATAATTATCTTATAATTGATAATGAGATTAAGTCTCATTATCTTAATCTTGTGTTTTCGAAGCGTGTATAATGAACAGCCTTTGATAGAAAATACTCCACGTTAATTTCTACAGAGGCTGTTCAATCATTAAGGTGTAAAAATGGCAGAATTTATAATCATTTTTAGAGAAGTTTTAGAAGCTGCATTAATTGTGGGTATTTTATATACCTACTTAAATAAAGTGGATCAGCAGAGTTCTATTGCAAAGATGTGGCAGGGAGTACTCGCCGCAATTGTATTAAGCGTAGTGGGCTCATTCCTGTTTCAAGTGCTGGCGGGGGGATTTGAAGGTCAGGCTGAAAAACTTTTTGAAGGTGTTGTTATGATTACAGCATCCGTTGTACTTGGATCGATGATTGTTTGGATGGCTAAGAATAAAAATATCGCAGATGATCTTAAATCTCAAGCGCATGATGCGCTATCTACCAAGAACGCTGGATGGGCTATTTTTAGCTTAGCATTTATAGCAGTATTCAGAGAAGGAATTGAAATCATACTATTCATGTATAGTCTTGCCGCAAAGCAGGGAGCTGTATCTTTTATTTCTTCATTATTAGGAGCTGTGTTAGCGCTAGGTGTGGGTTATGCGATCTTTGTTCAAGGTAAAAAAGTTCCATTAAAAACATTTTTCAATGTCAGTTCAGTCATCTTGATTCTAGTTGCTGCCGGCATGATGGCGTATGGCGTACACGAGCTTGAGTCTGCTGGAGTGATACCTGACTATGGGCGCGTGTGGGATATAAATCCGCCTAAACTTGCGGATGGCTCCTATCCACTTTTCCATGACAAAGGATACATAGGCGGTCTATTTAAAGGGTTATTTGGTTACAATGGAGACCCTAGCTTGATAGAGCTTGGATCATGGATAATGACAATTACTATTCTAGGCTTTTTATGGTCTAAAGCAGATAATTCTAATAATTAATAATATGAAAGTACAAACAATGAAAAAATATATTAATGTAGCTTTGTTCCTGCTATTATACTCTTTTGCTTATGCGCAATCATCAATTATTGGACAAGTAGTAAGTAAAATTGAAAATGAACCTATCTCAGATGTAAATATTTCTGTACTAAATTACAATCTTGGATCTTCAACAGATTCAGAGGGGTTTTTTCAAATTGATTTACCAAAAAATTTAACCGATCTAACCATAGAGCTAAGCGCAATTGGCTATTCAACTATTTCAAAAAAATTCAATCAAACTGAAATGAGAAATGGTTTATTATTTGAAATGGAATCAAAAATTATTGAAATGAACCCAATTGTAGTTATCCAAAATTTATCTAGAATAAATAACCCCTTCCTCCGTTCACCTGGATCAACTGATTTAATTACGAATATTGATGTTAAAAAGTTTAACGACACCGATATAAATAGAATTTTAGGAAAAATACCTGGTATATATATACAAGAAGAAGATGGCTTTGGTTTGCGTCCAAATATTGGTATGAGAGGTACTGGCGTTGAGAGAAGTTCAAAAATAAATATAATGGAAGATGGTGTTCCAATTTCACCAGCACCCTATGCATCTCCAGCAGCATATTATTCACCAACCGCAGGCAGGATGTACGCTTTTGAAGCTAGAAAAGGATCATCTCAAATAAAGTATGGACCACATTCAACTGGGGGAGCACTTAATTATGTTTCAACTCCCATTCCAAATAGATTTAAATCTAATATAAATGCGAATACAGGTAATTATGACTCATATACTGTCAATGCGAATGTTGGCACATCGCACTCAAAAATCGGATATTTATTTGAATTTCTACATGATCAAAATAATGGATTTAAGAAGATTGATTTTAATAGCAATAGTACTGGATTCAAGAAAACAGATTTTATGGGAAAGTTCAGATATAGCACAGAATTAATGAATCGATTTCCTGGCGCAATAGAGCTTAAGCTTAGCTCAACTAATGAAATAAGCAATGAAACATATTTAGGATTAACACAAAAAGATTATGAACAAAATCCTTATAGAAGATATTCTGCATCTCAAAATGACCAAATGAATGCAGATCATACCCAGATTACATTAACTAGTACTTTGAAATTTTCTGAGAAATCTAATATTTCATTTGTTGCTTATAGAAATGATTTTAAAAGAAATTGGTATAAACTGTCTAAGGTTAATGGATCATCAATTGGATCCTTGCTTTCATCTGGAAATAGCCATGAAAACTATAAATTTCTTTCATTGTTAGATACACCAGATGATATATATCAAATCAAAGCAAATAATAGAGAATACTTTTCTGAAGGAATTCAATTAGTTTCAAATATTAAATCAAAATTATTTTTTGAAAATAATTTGATGATAGGATTGAGATTTCATCAAGATGAGATGGATAGATTTCAAAAAGTAGATAAGTATGGTATGGAAAAAGGAGCATTAAAAATATCAACGAAAGGAACATGGGGTGTAGGTTCAAAAAATAATAGGCTTGATAATGCTAATTCATCATCATTTTTCATAGAAGATCAATTTGAAATCAATAAATTTGCAGTTACCGCAGGCATGAGATATGAGTCTATAAATTTAAACCGAAATGATTGGAAAGGAGATATATCTGATAATGGGTCAAGCTGGAATGACCCACAGAGAACCTTGGAGCCATCTCAAAAAGCAAAGAATATAAATGTAGTTATTCCTGGATTAGGCTTTAACTATAAAATTAATTCAGACATTGAAATTTTAGCGGGTATACATAAAGGCTTTTCACCACCCGGACCTGGTAGCAATGATTCTGATGACATCAAACCAGAAGAAAGTATAAATATTGAATCCGGATTAAGTTACAATTCAGGTTTTAATAAGTTTAAAGGAATATTTTTTAACAATAGTTATTCAAATCTATTGGGTGATGATACTCAGTTTGCAGGTGAGGGAAGCTATGATCAGTTTAATGCTGGTAAAGTTAATATTCGAGGATTGGAGTTATCATTGATTAGAACTTTCAAGATTAATAAATTTTTTGTCCCCATCAATTTCAATTACACCCATACAAAATCTGAATTTTTAACATCTTTTGAAAGTAATTTCGAAGCATGGGGATCTGTTAAGAGTGGTGATGAGCTACCATATTTACCCTCCAATCAATTTTATGCAGAAATTGGATTAATTTCAAAAAAAGGAAGTGCTTATCTAAGGCTAAAAAATATAGGAAAAATGAGAACCATTGCTGGAAGCGGTTCTCTTGATGAGCAATATTCAACCGATGAATTAAACCAAGTTGATTTTCTCGGTCAATACAAAATAAATAAACAATCTAATTTATTTTTATCAGTGAAGAATTTAACTGGAAGCAAATCTATTGTTTCTCGAAGGCCTGCTGGCTTAAGACCTACGATGCCAAGAGCTATTGCTTTTGGATTTCGATTTCAATTTTAGTTAAACTATAGAGAGCATAATGATTTTAAATTTTGTAAAATAAATTTACCTATCTTTAGTTTATTATCAATTAAAACGTTTTCTTAAATTTGATATCGAAAAATGAAATATTTTCAAATTTTAATTCCTACTCTTACCATCCTTGCTAGCTGTGCACAATTACAGATAGATAAGAGTGCTACAAATAATTCTTCTGAAATAAGTAGTGAAAAAATATTAAATCATATTAAATACCTTTCCAGCGATGAACTTGAAGGAAGATACCCTGGATCCAAAGGATCTAAACTAGCAATTAGCTATATTGAAAAAAAATTCAATGAATATAAATTAGAACCAGTAAACTCAAATGGCTATCAACAATATTTTGATTTTATTGATAAATCAGGTGATACTATTTCAATTCCAAATGTTGTTGGTATCATAAAAGGTTCAGATAGAAACAAAAATGATGAATTCATTGTATTGGGTGCCCATTTTGATCATTTGGGGTATGGTGGCGCTCATTCTGGATCTCTAATGATAAATTCAAATGAAATTCATAATGGTGCCGATGATAATGCATCTGGAGTTGCAGGAATTATTGAATTGGCCCGTAAATTATCCAATCATCAAAATACATTAAGAAGATCAATTATCGTAGTTGCATTCAATGCGGAAGAGCAAGGTATTTTTGGATCAAAATTTTTTGTTAATGATTCTTTTTTTAATTCAAAGAAAATGATAATGATGGTGAATCTTGATATGATTGGCCGATTAAATAAGCTCAGTCTAAATATTTCAGGAACGGGAACATCTCCAGTTTTTAATTCATTATTAGAGAATATTGCATCAAAACACAATTTGAATATTATTAAAAACCCTAATGGGCTTGGCCCTAGTGACCATGCAAGTTTCTATGCGAACGATATACCGGTTTTGTTTTTCTTTACTGGTGGACACTCTGATTATCATAAGCCAAGTGATGATTGGAATAAAATAAATGTAGAAGGGGAGAAAAAAATATTAAATATGATATTTGATATTATAAAATCAATTGATCAACTTGATAATCGCCCAACTTTTACTGAATCGGGTCCAAAAACTCAATCACCCCAACAGAACCTAAAAGTAACATTTGGCTTTATGCCTTCTTATAGTCCGCTTGGAAAAGGTTTAGGTGTTGATGGGGTTCGCAAAGATGGTCCCGCTGGAAAAGCAGGGCTTTTAAAAGGTGATATCATTATCGAAATAAATGGAATAATGGTTAAGGATATCTATGGCTATATGGATATCCTCAGTAAATTAAATTCTGGTGAAAATTCCAAAATAATAATACTTCGAGATGGTATTGAATCTGTTTTAATAATAAACCACTAAAAGATATACATTGTCAAAAATATATAATAATATGATCGTAATTAGTATAGCACTTGGAGTGTTAGCACTAATGAGGTGGAATGCAGTTAATAGGTATGGAAGTTATGCTGATGGTAGCGCTAATCAGTATATTGAGAATGAAGAATTACATTTTAAGAATCTACGCCAATTAACCTTTAGCGGAGAAAACGCAGAAGCTTATTTTAGCTCTGATGGTAAAGAGTTAATTTTCCAATCACATGATGAGCAGGGGGAATGCGATCAAATTTATACAATGAATTTAAAAACTGGTAAAATTAAACTAGTTTCTACAGGAAAAGGGGTTACTACTTGCGCTTATTTTCAATATCCTGAAAATAAAAGAATTTTATACGCATCGACGCATCACCATGATAACAAATGTCCGCCAAAACCTGATCTTAGCAGAGGCTATGTATGGAAACTTTATGAAGATTATGATATCTTTAGCGCTGATAGAGATGGTCTAAATTTAAAGCAACTTACAAGTGAAGATGGGTATGATGCTGAAGCGACAGTTTCAATCGATGGCAGACGCATTGTTTATACATCGATTTCATCTGGAGATCTTGAAATATGGACGATGAATCCTGACGGTTCAGATAAAAGAATGTTAACAAACAAACTAGGGTATGATGGCGGGCCTTTTTTTAGCCATGATGGTAAAAAGATTATCTGGCGTGCATATTACCCTGAAACCGATGATGAAATAAGAGACTATAGAGACTTAATTAACCAGAGCATGATTAGGCCCATGAATCTTCAAATTAGAACTATGAATTCTGATGGTACAGATAAAAAGCAAATTACATTTAATAAAGGTGCGAATTTTGCTCCATATTTTTTCCCTAATGATGAGCGAATAATTTTTTGTTCAAATATGGCAGACCCAAAAGGAAGAGACTTTGATTTGTGGGCAGTCAATATTGATGGTACAAACTTGGAGAGGATAACTTATTTTAACGGCTTTGATGGTTTTCCTATGTTTAGTCCAAATGGAAAGTATTTCGTTTTTGCTTCAAATAGAAATCAATCAAAACAAGGTGATACGAATCTATTTATTGCTGAATGGAAAAATTAGCATTTTCTATTAAACTTTTTTCAAAATAAATCACCAAAATTTGTATAAAAATATTGCCTATAATATACTTATTAGTCTAATATTCGACTCTTAATTCGAAATATAAAATATAAATTTGCATGATTTCAGATAGACAAGAAAAAGAACGAGAAATTCGTAAAGAACAAATTCTCAAAGCCGCTCTTAAAGTTTTTAAGTTGCAAGGCATAGAAAAATCCACGATGGATGAGATTGCTAAGCAAGCTGATTTTGGAAAAGCATCTCTTTACTATTATTTTAGCTCCAAAGAAGAAATTTTTGTTGAACTTTTAGATCGTGGATGGAAAATGATATGGGAATCTATTGAGCCAGTTATTCATAATCGTGATCACCCTAAAGATACATTTATAAATGCATTAAATATTATTGGTGGGCTTGTTAGAAATGATTCTGTTCTATTTGAATTCTTATTTACTGCTCCAAAAACTCTCTCAGAAAATCCAAATGAAAAAAACATAGAATGGAAAAAATATCAAAGCAAAATGTATAGTGTATTGCAGAGCTTACTAGAAGAAGGTATCGAGAAGAAAGAATTTCCTAGAATGCGCCCAGATATTTTAATGAGAGCAATTGGAGGACTTTTTCATGGACTATTCTTTTTGGGAAATGAAAAAAAATCAATGTCACGTGAAACTATGGAAGAGTTTATTACAACTTTTATAGGTAACTACGGCACTTCATAGTTTTTATCGAGCGGGGGAACACAATTAATACAGTAATCAAATACATACTTTCATTCATTGCTACATCCTCATTCATTTTAGGAGCAGAGAATTCCGATAGAATTACAGGTACCATTATAGATAGCGCCACAAAGAACCCTATTCCACAAGTTAATATTTATTTTCCTAAAGAGAAAATTGGTACAGTTACAGATTTAAATGGAAACTTCCACGTTGACTATTCATTTGATTTTCCTACTACTATCAAAATTAGTCATATCGGATTTGAAACTTTATATCAATCAATAGATAAAAGCTCAAACTTCGAGTTAACATTTATGTTAAAAAGAAATTTTATTAAAATGGATGAGTTAGTAGTTACAGCAACAAGAACCAACAAGCTTCATAGTAATGTACCTATTGCTACGGAGGTTATTTTAAAATCTGAAATTGAACGATCAGGCGCTCGAACAATTGCAGAATTATTATCACAACGATCAGGTGTTAGTCTTCAAACTTCTGTTGAAGGCGGATCTGTTTTGAATTTGCTCGGTCTTGATTCCAGGTACATTTTAATTTTAAAAGATGGACAGCCTATTAATGGAAAGTTTAATAATAGGGTATCTTTAGATCAGATTTTAGCGCAAAATGTAGAAAAAATAGAAATTGTTAAAGGTCCAAGCTCTTCTTTGTATGGTAGTGAGGCAATGGCAGGCGTAATTAATATAATTACATATGACGCCATTCAATCCAGATCTTTTGATTTTTCTGCAAGGATTAATAACACTGAAAATAAAATTCGTAATGAAGGCTTAGGTAATGTTTCAAACAACTTCAACTTTAGAATAAGCCAGCCTTATAAAAAATTTAACATAAAATTGAATATTAACACTGATGATATAAATAGCGATAAGTCGATTGAATTGATTGAAATTGATCGAATAAAAAAGCAGCTTATTAATGCAATGGTTAATTGGATATCCTTTAGCAATCACAACTTTTCCTTTGGTGTTGATGCATACAGTCAAACTGAAAAAGGGGCATCAAAACTGATGCATACTGATACCAAAATCAAAAGAGATAATTTCCTTTTTTCTCATAAGAGTAAAAATTTTACTCAATCTTTAATGGCAAGTAAATATAGTAGAAATTATGTTCAAAATAGACCTTGGGGTCAAATAGTGAGAGATGACCAGACTTCTGAAGAATTCATGGAATATGAAGGACTCTACAGTAGAAAGATTGGTAATTCTGATTTTAATTCAGGATTAGAAATACACCAAGCAACCTACGCGAGTGACAGAATAAAAGATGGAAAACAAGAAGTGGTAAATACTAGTATTTTTATTCAATCTAACTTTGATTTATTTAGACAATTAAACATAATTGTTGGCTTAAGAAATGATAATTATAATGAATTTGATTCTGCGGTAAATCCAAGAATCGGTTTAATGTATAAATTCAAAAAGAATTGGAAGTTTAGATCTGCGTGGGGCAAAGGATACCGAGCTCCATCTTTTATGGAAAGGTTTATTGATTGGAATCATGTGCAGTTTAATTATACAGTTTTAGGAAATTCCAACTTAAAACCTGAAATTTCTAATGGAACCACTATTGGTCTAGAATATACAAATCCAGCAAAATATCAAATGAGCCTAATGTTTTATCATACAAGATTCGAAAATCTGATTAATGATTATGTTGTAAAGCCTGGAATGTTAAGTTATCAAAATATCCAATCAGCTACTTTTGCTGGAATTGAATTATTATGCCAATGGAAAATATCGGATTCTTGGGATAGTAGATGGGGTGCCAATTTGATTGATAATCGCGATGACAATGATAAGCCTATTCCAAATACAATGCCTTTATCATTAAATGGAAAAATAAGCTACCTTTCAACTACTGGATTTATGAAGACAACCATTAGCGCAAAATGGATTTCCCCTTATCATCCACAGGAATTTGATCCAAGCTCAGGGGTATTTATCACTGCGAAAAATAAAATAGATGGGTACTCTGTCATAAATATTACTGGATCTAAAAAAATCTATGATAATTATAATATTCGCATTGGAATTAATAATGCAACAAACTATACCAACAACCGCTTTGGACCATTTATTGGTCGAAGCATATTTCTCGAATTTTCAACTAAACTAATATAAATGGGGAAAACAATGAAGAAACTAATCTATCTATTTCCAATTATGGTTGCTTTTATGATGGTGTCTTGTGAAGATAATAACGATGACAGTAGCAACAATAAAATGTCAATCAAAGAAGTAACAACTACGAATGTTAATGAGGGGACATACTACTTCAACCTTGCAGAAGGTAGTCAAAATGCTAATTCATGGCATTTAGCTTACCAGAATATGGATGCCGGCGGAGGGTTTGCTATGCCAAGCTTTAGTTTAAGCAATAGCGCAATGCTTGCAATAGAAAGCTCCATGGATTTTGAATCAATTCAAGCTTCACCCGCACCAAACTCATTTGCACCAGAAGGTGGAAGAATGCAGTATGGTGGCTCAAATTCTGCGTTAACTTATAATATGACGTCACATCAAGTCGGTGTTTCTAGTGATACCTATATCATTTATGATACTGTATCTCACAAGGTGTTTAAAGTACATTTTGATGATTATAGTAGCGGTGTAGTCGTATTTAGATATGCAGAGCTAATTTCAAACTAGTAATCATATGAGGACTAATTTTTGGCGCATCACCCGGAGATTATGCGATATAAAAAAAATAGTATTCTATGATCCTTATTCTTGGATAATTCCAAGCTGACGGTATTTTTCATTAAATTTTGAATAAAGATTCTTATGTCTATCACGCATATCAATCTTTTTACCTTGAATGTAGGCTTGAATAATATTTGTTCGAATCTCAAGTGGGTCGCCATCGGAAATGAATAGGGTAGCATCTTTTCCAATATCCAAGGATCCAATTTGTTTATCAACTTCTAGAATTTCAGCAGCAGATAAGGTTATAGCTCTAAGGGCAGCTTCTCTCGGCAATCCGTAGGATGCTGCCATAGAAGCTTGATATGGTAAATTTCTTATTTGCTCAGCTCTACCTGCATATCCATAATCTGAAATACAAAATTGCACCCCTTTTTCATATAAGATTGAAGGAGTTTTATAAGCTTGATCATAGTCCTCAAATCTTCTATAAGGAAGAGAGGTTACACCTTCATAGATGACCGGAATTTTGTTTTTAACTAAAAGATCGGTTGTACGCCAGGCATCTTTTCCGCCAACAATTACGATTTCTAAGACGTTTCTTTTTGCCCAACTAATCGCTGCTTCAATTTGCGTTACTTCGTTTGCATGAACGTAAATTGGAAATTTCTTGTTTACATATGGAATCATGCTTTCCCATCTTAAATCTTCATTATGATAATCTTCAGCAGATCGTGATTTGGTTTTTCTAAGCCTAGCATAGGCTCGTGCATTTTTTATCATTTTTTCCAAATCATTTAATTGTTGTTTTGCTTTTTTTAGTCTCTTTTTTTCATTATTAGTGGTTGCCTTTGTACTCATATTTGGCCAATTAATATGAAGCCCGCTTGGAAAGGAAAGCGTAGCGTTCTCCCAAGTCCACCCATCAAGCATCATAACTGACGATTGACCCGACACCAACCCCGAAGTTGGTATAACATTGGCAACTAAAACACCATTGGATCTTGTGGTTGGTATAATCTCTGAATCAGGATTAAAAGCAACATTTGTACGCACATTTGGGTTGAATTCCCCTCTTTCAGAATGATCATTTGTAACTGCTACTGCATTGATCTCAACTAATCCTATACCTGAAACTGCAGCAATCATACCAGGATAGACATGTTTTCCATCTAGATCAACTATTTCACAATCATCAGGAGGTGATATATATTTCGCTATCCGAACAATTTTACCTTTATCAAAAAGTATTGATCCTTCCACTACTCCTTTGGATATCGTATGAATAAATCCATTTTTTAATAAGATTGGATTTTTTTGAGGAGGAGCTGGGATCTGTGCATTCGCATAGATTGTAAACATTAAGATAAAATTTGTAATAACCCTTTTCATTACTGTTCACCCCCTTCATTTAGATGAAGATGATCAGTGCTACAAGAATGGAATTTGTTTGAATCCTCGCTATCAGGATCCATCTCGTCATTACCGCTATCAGCGCTTATCAATATCTTCTGAATTAGATCATTGCGAATCTTTCTATCCCGCTCTTCAAGGAATTGGACATTTTTTAATGAAAAGTATTGTTTTCCATCCACCCATGTCTGCTCGCAAATGCTATAGTTTGAAAGTGGATGGCCTGACCACAATGCAAAATCGGCATCTTTTCCTATTTCAAGCGAACCAACATATTTGTCAATCTTGAGCTGTTTGGCAGGGTTAATCGTAACAAATTTTAATGCCTCTTCTTCGCTTAAGCCACCATACTTTACTGCCTTAGCCGCTTCTAGATTCATCCGCCTTGCCAGTTCATCGCTATCCGAATTAAAGGAAACATTTACACCAACATTTGCCATCAAGGAGCCATTAAAAGGAATTGCATCGATCACTTCAAATTTATATGCCCACCAATCTGAGAATGTTGATGCTCCTGCACCATGCTCCTTAAGTCTTTCAGCAATTTTATACCCTTCTAGTACATGTTGAAATGTTCCTATGGTAAAGTCAAAATCTTCAGCAATCCGGGTAAGCATCAAGATTTCATCTTGACGGTAAGAATGTGAATGAACTAGGCGTTTACCTTCCATAATTTCAACTAATGCATCCAATTCTAAATCCCGCCTAGGAGGTACTTTTGTGCGTTGTAGTTTTGCATCTTTATTATACGTTTCCCAGGATTTTTTATAGTCTCTGGCAGCGGTAAATGCATCACGAATAACTTGCTCAACACCCATTCTAGTTTCTGGATATCGCCCATAAGAGCGTTTTCTTTTCACGTTTTCACCAAGTGCAAACTTGATTCCTTGCGGGGCTTTATCAAATATCAACTCATTAGTAAAGCTCCCCCATCTTAGCTTCATAACAACATTTTGTCCACCAATTGGATTTGCCGATCCGTGGAGCAGGTTAATGGTTGTCAATCCTCCAGCTAATGCACGATACATTGCAATGTCATTTGGGTCAATCACATCGCGCATTCTCACTTCTGCGGTTACATTCTGAAAACCCTCATTGATGGATTCTCCTGCCATATGGCTATGTGCATCAATCAGTCCAGGTGTAATGTGCTTACCTTTCCCATCAATAATCAGTGCATTTCCATCGGACAGATAAATATTTTTTGCTATATCTTTGATTTTCCCATCTTGAAATAGAATATCATATCCTTTTAAAACTCCATCGGGTCCCGATGTCCAAATTGTAGCATCATCCACAAGTATTGTCCGTGGACTTGAAACCCTATCATCAAGACCATAGGCGCCTTCTGGGAAAAACACTTCTAATTCACTTGGTTGTTCATCGGTGATGATATCAACCCGGTCATTGGGTCTTGAATTCAAGGTTGCCTTCCAATTTGATCTATTATTATCGGCATAAATTACATTGCCGCTCATTGAATTTTTTTCGACAATACCTATAAATCTTGCCGCACCAAAACCAAATAGTGTTGAATCCTTTACTGAAAATGAGATACGATCTTGATCAATTGATAGATTTTGAACGGATACCGATTCAGCGTCTTTAATTATCCTACCATTATAAGATAGATCGTCCCTCTTAATTTTGAGGGTCCAATTTTTTTCTCTTGACTGCACAGTCCATGTGCCGGTTGCATCAGCAATTGGATCTGAAGAAATATCAAATTGATTACCCTCGATCCAAACAGATTTCACTTTTGATTCTTCATTAAAGTAGCTTCCATCGGTTACCACTAGGTTTGCGATGAATCCAGGTGCGATTTTACCTAATCGTTTTGATTGGCCAAAAGCTTTGGCCGGAGAAGTAGTTAAGCTAGCCAATGCATCCGCTTGACTCAGACCGCGCTTTACAGCTTTAGATAAATTCTTTCTAAAATCCCCTTTATCTTTTAGTCCACTTGAAGTAATTGAAAACTGAAACTCTGCATCAGCAAGTCGCATCAGATTATCAGGAGCCATATCCCAATGCTTAAGTTGTTTGGTTGAATATTGAAGAGCAGTATGGGGATTAGCTACCTCAG
>JAYZHP010000135.1:0-10485 GCA_036166415.1 Fidelibacterota bacterium
TCATAATTTTTTTATCGGAGGGGTGGCAGAGCCTGGCTGATTGCACTGGTCTTGAAAACCAGCAACGTGTTAAAGCGTTCGGGGGTTCGAATCCCTCCCCCTCCGCAAACATACCAGTGATGATATAGTTAAATGCAACGTGATTCCATAAAAGTAAGATTTGCCCCCAGCCCTACAGGGGAATTGCATTTAGGCGGCGCAAGAACTGCCTTATTTAATTGGTTATATGCAAAAAAATTAAATGGCTCTTTTTTTCTTAGGATAGAAGATACGGATAAGGAGCGATCCAGCGAATCGCACACCAATCAAATTATAGAATCTTTAAACTGGCTTGGTTTAAACTGGGAAGAGCCTATTATATTTCAATCTGGTCGCACAGATCGGTATAAACACTATATGAATACATTGCTAGATACTAATAATGCATATCGGTGTTTTTGCTCAAAAGATGAATTAGAAAGCACAAAGAAAGGTGATTATTTTTCTTACCCTGGTACCTGTAGAGACTTAAGCAAGGACGACATAAAAACAAGACTAAATCAAGGCAGTTCCTTTACTATTCGCATCAAGGTGAATGATGGGGAAACTGTATTTAATGATCTTATTTATGATGAAATCAATATTAACCATAAAGAATTGGATGATTTTATTATTGCACGCTCGGATGGTTCACCAACCTACAATTTTACTGTTGTTGTCGATGATCATGAAATGGAAATTAGTCACGTTATTAGAGGTGATGATCACCTATCAAATACGTCAAAACAATTAATTATATATAAAGCTTTGAAATTAAAGGCTCCAGAATTTGCTCATCTTCCTATGATCTTAGGACCCGATAAGAAACGTTTAAGCAAAAGACATGGTGCACCTGGAGTTCAAAATTTCAAAGACAAGGGTTATTTTCCTGAAAGTATTATTAATTATTTAGCATTATTGGGATGGAATCCAAAAAATGATGAAGAGATTTTTTCAATTGATGAATTAATTGAAAAATTTGAATTTGATCAGGTACAAAAAAAAGGTGCGGTTTGGGATGAGAAGAAATTGCATTGGCTTAGCGGACAGCATATTCTTAATAAATCATCACAGATAATATTAGATGAAATAAGATCTATCGATGCAGAATGGGGAAAAGGGTCTGATATTTCAATATTGGTTAACATCATAGATGCGTTAAAACCGCGATCAAAATCATTATTTGAATTTATTACTCAATCCAAATATTTTTTTATCGCTCCTGAGTCCTATGATCCAGAAGAGACATCAAAAGCATGGCCAGATAATTCAGCAAGCGAGATTGTTAAATTATCATATGAACATTTAATAACTATCGATAATTGGAGTGATGAATTGATAGAAAAAGAAATGAAACAATTTGCATCGAAAAATTCCTTTGGAGTTGGGAAGGTGATTATGCCGCTTAGATTAGCTGTGTTTGGCTCCCTTAATGGACCTGCTTTATTCGAGATCATGGCAATTTTAGGAAAGCAAGAAACGCTCTTAAGAATTCAAACTGCATTAACAAGACTTCCAATGTATTAATCGATGGAAAACGTAACTAAACACTTCATTCAAAAGATTATTGATGAGCATAATAGCTCAGGAAAATTTGATAATAAGGTTCATACCCGTTTTCCACCAGAGCCTAATGGATATCTTCATATAGGTCACGCGAAAGCAATCTGTTTAAATTTTAATATTGCTGAGGAATATAATGGAAAATGCAATTTACGATTTGATGATACAAATCCCATTGCAGAAGAAAATGAGTACGTTCGTTCAATCCAAGAAGATGTTAGGTGGCTTGGGTTTGATTGGCAAGATCGCTTATGCTTCGCCTCAGATTATTTTCAACAGATGTATGAATATGCGACTCAACTTATTGAAAAAGGGTCCGCATTTGTTTGCGATCTAGCTTCTGAAGAAATTAAAAATACTAGAGGAACATTAAATGACCCGGGCAGTGAAAGTCCCTATAGAAATCGCAGCGTTGATGAAAATTTAGATCTATTTAAACGAATGAGATCTGGTGAATTCGAGAATGGCGCTAAAACATTGCGGGCAAAAATTGATATGGGTCATCCAAATATGAATATGAGAGACCCGGTTATCTATAGGATTTTACATGCCCACCATCATCGTACAAAAGATGAATGGTGCATTTATCCTATGTATGATTGGGCGCATGGCCTTGAAGATTCTATTGAAGGGGTTACGCATTCATTATGCTCATTAGAATTTGAAGATCACCGACCTTTATATGATTGGTATTTAGATGAGTTAGGCGTTTACCATCCGCAACAGATTGAGTTTGCTAGATTAAATCTTAGCTATACGGTCATGTCTAAGCGCAAGCTAAAGATATTAGTCGAAAATAATCACGTTGAAGGTTGGGATGATCCTAGAATGCCAACTATTTCTGGTTTTAGAAGAAGGGGTTATACGCCAGAAGCAATCAGAAATTTCATGGAAGAAGTAGGGGTAGCAAAACGTGATAATGTTATGGATGTCGCAAAGCTTGAATCCTCTTTACGCTCAGATCTTAACCAGCGCTCATTGCGACGCATGGCGGTATTAAATCCACTTAAAGTTGTAATTACAAACTATCCCGAAGATAAGGAAGAACTTGTTACGGCAAAGAATAATCCTGAAGATGAAACCGCAGGTACAAGGGAACTACCATTCTCTAGAGAGCTTTATATTGAAAAAGATGATTTTATGGAGGATCCTCCTAATAAATTCTTTCGATTATCACCGGGTAGTGAAGTGCGATTTAAGTTTGCATATTATATTAGATGTGATGAGGTAATGAAAGATGCAGATGGAAACATTATGGAGTTACATTGTAGTTATGATAAAGATACAAAAGGTGGTAGATCCAAAGATGGTAGAAAAGTAAAAGGAACTATTCATTGGGTTTCTGCCAAGCATTGCATCTCAGCAGAAGTGCGTCTATACGATAGGTTGTTTACATCAATAAGTCCAGATAGCGATACGGATTATATTGATTCTATAAATCCAAACTCACTAGAAGTTCTAACAAAATGTCTAGTTGAACCAGACCTCGGGCATTTAGAAACTGCTATTCCTGTTCAGTTTGAAAGGATTGGTTATTTTTTCAAAGATAATCATTCAGATAAGGATTCACTTATTTTTAACAGAACAGTTGCACTAAGAGATACCTGGTCAAAACGGTAAAACGTAAAATAAAAATTACATTGAGAATAGATTGAATTTCCTATAATTTGGGGGCTTATGCATTTATTATCTAAATACCTTCTTGTGCCATTGATGGGCATAACGCTTATTTTTGCTGTACCCCCAGCACTTAATGTATACGTTATACCGTTTGATAATTCTAAGAGCGAACCTGCATTAGGTTGGCTTTCAGATGCTTTTTCAGATATGGTAACGGCAAATTTATCGAATCAAAATAGAGTTTATGTAAAAAATCAATCCAATCTTGAAGAGGTAATGTCTAACCGTTCATTATTGATGCAACAAAAACCTGGAACTAAAAACTTTTTGGTTTTAGGTAAATTTGAAAGAGCCCTTGATAAAATCGTGATCTCTGTTCAATTAATAGATATTTCATCTTGGGATGAGATTGATAGTAGAAAAGTGACCGGTTATTATAATAAAATTGATGATTTGAATTCTTCACTGACGGAAATGGTCAAAACAATGCTTTCTCCATATTTACCTAAGCCTAGCAAGAGTCAGTATCCTGCTTTAACAGAAGGCAAAGGAATGCAAGAGCCCCCATCTTACGCGCAAAGTGCTATCAATGCTAGTTCTGCAATTGATCAAGCCATATTGGATCTTGAAAAGAAATTGGATGTGAGCATTGGAGCGCGCGGTCAAATAGACCCCGATGCATCGCAAGAGATTGAAGGGGAATGGGTGCTTGATATATCTTCAGATAACTATGAAAAAGCAAAACCTGAAAATCAAATGAACACCTCCATGATGGTTGAGGTGCTTGGCAATTTAATGAACAATCCCTATATGGTTAGTCTTGAAAAACCAAAATTCAACTATGATCCTCAAAATAAAAAAGAATTCCAAGTATCTCTACCTGTTAATTACAAACTAAAAGGTAGTATCATTAAAGATATGCTAAGGTCGCTTCCCTACTCAGGGTTAAAGCAAGATGGAAACCTTACTATATTTTACTTCAATAAAGATAAGTATAATTTTCCCCCAGATATTTCTGAAAAAATTCAATTAGGTAAGTATCGCTCAATCCCGGTAATTCAACTACAAAACTCATCAGGAGTTCCTCTTGCAATTCTGGTAGATTCACATGATAAGATTGTGCATGGTTTAAATAGCGATCGTGTTGTATTTAAACCTTTTCGATTCTTTTCTCCATTAATCGATTTTACGATTGGTGGATGGTCCATGCAGGTGTCTTTAGAAACCGTTGATATCCCCGTTAAGTATGAATTTAAGATCGATGTAAACACTGCAAATAGCATCAGCAGGGTAAAATTAAAATTTATCCCTGAGAACGAATTGCATTCTTACCTAAGTACATTGCTCTAGTTATCAAACAAAACTGATGAAAAAATATCTGTTTCTGGCATTATTTGCCCTTCTTTCAATTTCGTATAGTCAAAAAGTTCAACCCAACTTGAAGCTTCAGCGTATTGATGGTAGAAAAATCTCTTTAAATCAGTACCTATCAAAAGGTCCAGCTCTTATCAATTTTTGGGCGACATGGTGCGGTCCTTGCAAAAAAGAAATGCTTCACCTTGATAAATTAGCTTCCACCTATAAAGAGGATGGGTTTTCTATCGTTTCTATCAGTATTGATACGCAACGGAGCTTATCAGAGGTGAAGCGCTATGTGCGCTCTAAGGGATATAAGTTTGATGTTTTTATTGACCCTAATCAGCAAATTTTTAAAAAATTAAATGGCAACATTATGCCGACAAATATTTTAGTTGATACAGATGGATCGGTTGTATGGATGCACTACGGCTATATGCCTGGAGATGAAAAAAATATGGAGCAACAAATTCTTCAGGTGCTTAAACGATGAGAACGATATTAATACTATTGCCTATGTTATTTTATGGCACTTTGTATGGTCAAATCAACTTATCGGGATCATATGTTTCAAGTTTTGGTGATAGTCAAAATGATTTTAATTATTTCGATAATAGAATCAATATTAATGGAGATTGGAATAATTGGAGTAGTTGGATTGAATTTGAACATTCAAATCCACCTGAGCTTGGTAGAAGAAATATAGGATTAAGAAAATTTAGAATAGATTATTCTACAAATAACATAACTGTAAAGCTCGGTGACCTTTATGAATTTTGGGGAAACGGTTTAGTGCTTAATATGGTTGACGATCAAAGCATTGACCTTGATACGGGTATTAGAGGTGGTTTATTCTCTTATTTCAGCGATGGATTTTCAGTTGAAATGTTAGCTGGAAATCAAAAAATATGGAGATCGACTAACCAGGCGCCTGACTTTGATGAGCGAATTCCAAATTACCAGATAAATAATAATATTTATGCTGGTAAATTTTCATTCAATATGAATTCACTGGTAAATGAATTTTATTTTATGAAAACTGAAGATAATCATTATTTACCTATCACTAAGAAAACCAATCAATTAGATCATCAGATGTATGGCTTTAATTCAATGTTTGCGAATCAAATCTTTGATATTAATCTTGAATATGTTACGTCTACAGATCGCGATAATGCCTTTTATTTAAACTCTAACTATTATTTAGATGGTCTTACTATAGGGGTATCCTATAAAAATTATTTATTTGATCAGCTTTCACCTTATGATCGTTGGGATTTTGTAAATAATCCAAATGGCGCTTTATTTATCCAGCAAATGCCAACGGTGTTTAAAAGTCATAGTTCTTTATATCTAGGAAGAATTACCCATCTTATTGATTATAACGATGAGCTTGGTTTCAGTATTGCTATTGAGAAAATGCTCAAGAATAATGGTTCGTTCGTTTTTTATTATTCTCAGGCCAGCAGGCATGATGAATGGGCATCGGTAATAAAAGACAATCTATCTCTTTACGATTGGAGTATAGTCAATTCCACTTCAATCTTACCATCTTCAGAGTGGATGTATAATCCTTTTAGGGAATATTATTTTGAATGGAGCGGGTATTTAGATTCTAAATTATTTTATCAGATCGCGTATGGAAACAATCAAGATGTCTTGGATATATTTTCGAGCCAATACTCAGATAAAGGGCATTCGTATAGCTATGAAATGCTCGAGGCATATACCATGCCTATTATGATGACGTATCAATTAGATACGAAGCATAGCATTAATATGCAATTTGAATATCAAAGGATAAAAAAAGGAATGTATGGGTTTAATTCTGCACTAGATAATAGTAAGGAAATATTTGGATCAAGTTTTGAAAAAGATTCCCAAATCAATCGATTTATCAGTATTGGATATTCTCAATCGCCCAAATGGTCTGTAAGTATTAATATCGACAACACGAATACAGATGATGTATTTGCGATTGAAAAGGGGAGAAATAATAATGCAATTGAAAATGCTTTAAACTCAATTATAAATAAGGATTTTACTTGGTCCAGTATAGATATGATCTATAATATTTTTAACTCCACCCAACTTACCATCTCTTATGGCTCGCAACGAGGTGGTGTATTTTGTAGCAATGGAATATGTCGGTATGTACAGCCATTCGAAAATGGGTTTAAATTTGGGATAGTAGCAGCATTTTAATTGAAGTATGAGAAAACTCATTACACATATCGCTTTTTTATCATTCATTCTTTTCTGGACATGTGAAGATAAAGTTAAACTATCTAATTTAGCATCCATTCAAATTGTTGCTAATGAAGCAATACTCCAGCCAGGACAGTCAACGTATTTTTATGCTCGAGGATTTGATAAAGATAATAATCGAATTGATAAAATTAATGTTGAATGGTCTTCATCTGATGAGTCGATAATTTCTATTGACGCGGGAGGAAAGGCAACCGCTATATCCAAAGGAATCGCTAATATAATTGCCGCTTCATCTGAAATTTCTGCATCAAAAGAAATCGTGATATCCAATACACGGAGGAAGATATTAAGTGAAATGTTCACTTCAAGCACCTGAGGGCCCTGTGCCTCCGCGGAGCGGAGTTTAAACGCATTAACCAATCAAAGCTCGGTAAATTCTATTAGCGCAGAGCTTGATAGCGTTTGGATGCGAATCTTTTATCACGTTTGGTGGCCATCCCCTGGGAATGACCCTATGTATGCTTTAAATGCCAACATGAATCGCTCTCGCAGTGATTACTATCAAGGTAATTATACCCCACACATGTTTACCAATGGCTTTGACTCAGGATCAAGCGTGAGCGCATGGGTGGAAGATCCAAAAAAATATCTGAATGAAGTGTCTGTCTATGATATATCTTTCCAAGGAACACGCAGTACTGATAGTTATAATTTTGAAATTACAGCAAGTGCTTTAAAAAATACTGATGATGTATCTGATATAAGACTATTTGTTGCAACCGTAATGGGAAAAGTTGTGTACCCTGGTTCATACAATGGCATGTATGAGCATCACAATGTTATTATTGAACAATTAGCTGGAAATACCGGAAAAAGTATTAAGTTTATAGCAAATGTTGACTACGTTGAATCGTTTAGCTGGTCAATACCATCTGGGTGGATAAATAGCTCTGAATTAAGATGGAATGAGAATAATCTTAAGGTTATAGCTTGGGTTCAAAATTATAGCACGAAAGAAATATTGCAAGCTGCTGAATTTAATTTTAAATAATTAATTTTAGAATTAACCTTGAGGAGATGACAACTTCAGGGTAGATTTGGCGCACTTTTTATCTTTGATTTTTTTCAAGATGATTATTTGCACCCGTAGCTCAACTGGATAGAGCGTTCGGCTACGGACCGAAAGGTTGTGGGTTCGAATCCTACCGGGTGTACTATTATATAGGAGGTTTACTTAATGCAATACTTAAAGTCAATAACATTAGTTTTCATGTTATCTATTTTTACGCTTTTTGCCCAAAGCTCTAAAGACGGAGTATGGGATAGTAATAATTTTTCAGGTTTAAAATTTAGAAGCATTGGTCCTGCGTTTATGTCAGGAAGAATCTCTGACATTGCGATTCATCCTGACAATGAAAGTGTATGGTATGTTACTGTTGGGTCAGGTAATGTGTGGAAAACTTCTAATGCGGGTGTCACATGGTCACCTATTTTTGATGATCAGCCATCTTATTCAATAGGTTGTGTCACTATAGATCCCACCAACTCAAATACTATTTGGATTGGAACAGGAGAAAACCTTGGTGGGCGCCATTTTGGCTATGGTGATGGTGTTTATAAATCTGAAGATGGTGGTAAATCATGGAAAAACATGGGCCTTAAAAAATCTGAACATATCTCAGAGGTACTCATTCACCCAAATGATCCTAAAACGATTTGGGTTGCCTCTCAGGGTCCAATGTGGAGTAGCGGTGGCGAAAGAGGGATTTACAAATCTACCAATGGTGGTAAAACCTGGTCTTTGGTTCTAAAAAGCAACAAATGGACTGGAGCTACTGAATTAAAAATTGACCCCAGAAATCCTGATCGTCTTTACGCGGTTTTATGGCAGCGTCATCGTACTGTAGCAGCATATATGGGTGGAGGACCTGGAACTGGTATATACAGGTCTGAAGATGGAGGAAAGAATTGGAAGAAACTAACTTCCGGACTTCCATCATCCAATATGGGTAAGATTGGTTTTGATATCTCCTATCATACGCCAGATGTGGTTTATGCCGCTATTGAACTTGACAGAAGAAAAGGTGGTGTTTACAAATCTACCGATAGAGGTGAAACATGGACCAAGCAGTCTGATGCAGTTGCAGGTGGTACTGGACCTCATTACTATCAAGAATTATATACCTCACCACACCATTTTGATAAACTTTTCTTAATGAATAATTATATGCTTGTATCAGATGATGGTGGTAAGAATTTTGAGCGCATGAATGAAAAACATAAACACGTTGATAATCATGCCATTGCCTTTAAGAAAAGTGATCCAAACTATGTGATGGTTGGAAGTGATGGCGGACTATATGAGTCTTTTGATTTAACTAAAACATGGCGTTTTGTTTCCAATCTTCCTATCACGCAGTTTTACGATGTCGCTATTGATGATGCAGAACCATTTTATAATATTTTTGGCGGTACGCAAGATAATAGCTCTGAAGGTGGTCCTTCTAGAACGGATAATAGACAGGGTATACAGAATGCTGATTGGCGCGTTATCTTAGGTGGTGATGGTCATCAACCTGCAACAGAACCTGGCAACCCCGATATTATGTATGCACAAAGTCAGCAAGGTTATTTAAGTCGTATTGATATGACAACAGGAGAAACTGTTTTTATTCAACCGCAACCCCGAGACGGAGAGCCATATGAACGGTTTAATTGGGATGCTCCTATCATAGTGAGTCCCCATAAGCCCTCGCGGATATATTTTGCTTCTCAACGCGTCTGGAAATCAGATGATCGCGGTGATTCATGGACCCCTATCTCAAAAGACTTAACGCGCAATCAAGAGCGCTTTGATCTTCCTATTATGGGCGCAAAGCAAAGTTGGGACAACCCTTGGGATGTGCTTGCCATGTCAAATTATAATACAATTTCAGCCTTGTCTGAATCTCCAGCAAAAGAAGGCTTAATCTACGCCGGTACGGATGATGGATATATCAATGTTACAGACAATGATGGTAAAAACTGGAAAAAATATGAAGTAAAAAAATTACCTGGTGCGCCCGAAATGGCATATGTCAATGATCTAAAAGCAGATAATTTTAATCCAAATATTGTTTATGCGGTTTTGGATAATCATAAATACGGTGATTATAAACCTTACGTATATAAAAGCACCAATAAAGGCCAGACGTGGAAGTCTATTGTGTCGAATTTACCTGAAAGATCGCATAGCTGGAGAATTGTTCAAGATCATGTAAAAAAAGATCTATTATTTTTAGGTACAGAATTTGGTGTTTACTTCTCAGTTAATGGCGGAGAAATCTGGACAAAACTTACCGGTGACGTGCCCACGATTCCTTTTCGCGATCTTGCGATCCATAAACGAGAAAATGATTTGGTTGGAGCAACCTTTGGACGAGGCTTCTATGTATTTGATGATATGAGTGTATTTAGATCGATATCGGAAGATCAAATGAAGTCTAAGGCAACATTATTTCCTGTAAGGAAGGCATGGTGGTATATTCCGCGCTCTTTCTTAGGTGGCTCGGGCAAAGCATCGCAAGGGGATGGTTATTTTATTGCACCAAATCCACCATTCGGAGCGGTTTTCACGTATCACATTTCAGAATCGTATCAGACCAAAGCAGAAAAAAGAAGACAAAAAGAAGAAAAAAGCTCAAAATCGGTTGGATTTCCAGGGTGGGATGAAGTTGA
>JAYZHP010000136.1:0-23381 GCA_036166415.1 Fidelibacterota bacterium
CTAACAAGAAGCGAAGCAAAAAAAATTGTTGAGTCAAATGGTGGTAGGGTAAATAGCTCCATAAGCAATAATACTAATTTTGTTGTAGCAGGAAAATCGGCTGGATCAAAATTAGAAAAAGCTAAATCACATGGAGTAAAAATAATTACAGAAAATGAATTTTTAGAAATGGAATAAAATGATAAAAAATGCTCTATTAATTTTGTTTTCATCTATACTAATGGGTCAATCGATTACATTATCATCAGAATTAGTCTATGATGGATTCAAAAAACCTGTCTTTGTTATATCCTATCCCACGGATGCATCTATACTATACGTAGTTGAACAGGCGGGTAAAATAATCGTATTGGATAGTGGCAAAAAGAAAAGTAAACCTTTTTTCAACATAAATAAGCGGGTTGTTAATCCCTTTAGGCCTGGTGATGAGCGTGGTTTATTAGGGTTTGCATTTCATCCAGATCATGAAAAAAATAAAAAGTTTTATATTAATTACATTGATAACGACGGACACACTATAGTATCTGAATTTAGCGCACAATCTAAATATAAAGCGGATCACGAATCTGAAAGGGTTTTGCTTCGATTAGAACAGCCTTATGGAAACCATAATGGAGGGCATATTGAATTTGGAAAGGATGGTTATTTATATATCGCAATTGGTGATGGTGGTGCTGCTGGAGACCCATTGGATTCCGGTCAAGACCTCACATCTTTATTTGGAAAAGTTATTCGAATTGACACCAATGGTAGCCCCTATTCTATTCCTAAATCCAATCCTTTTTATGGTAATAAAAATGCCCGTGGAGAAATATGGGCCTGGGGCCTTCGTAATGTTTGGCGATTTTCATTTGATAAAAAAACAGGTGATATATACTATGGAGACGTTGGGCAAAATAAATGGGAAGAAGTAAATTTTGAGCCAGCCTCTAGTTCTGGTGGAAATAATTATGGATGGCGACACATGGAAGCCTCGTATTGTTTTGAGCCAAAAGAAAATTGCAAAAGAGATGGTATGGTTCTTCCAATCATTGAATACCCAAATGATGCATATCACCCAGCTTTTGCCCTTGGAAGAAAAAATCAATTAGATGTTGAAGGCTGCTCAGTAACGGGGGGTTATGTGTATAGAGGAAAAAAATTGAAAGGATTTGAAGGGGTTTATTTCTTTGGTGATTACTGTTCAGGAAATATTTGGTCATTTAAAGTCAAAGATGGGAAGGCAGCCGAATTTAAAAATAGAACTGATGAGATAAATATCGCAGATGGAGAGTTTACAAATTATATTTCTTCATTTGGACAAGATGCTGATGGGGAGATATATATCGTTGATTATAATGGAGCAGTATATAAAATAATTGCAAAATAGAAAGGATAAACTATGAGCCATACACCTATGAAAATTGATCATGTATTAAATGATATTGTGATGCTAGTACTTGATGGGCACGACGCATTAAGTGAATTAGGCATAGATAAAAATAAGATATATGTCAAAATTGTTGGCTATGATGAATACGGTATGTGGATTTACCACCCATCATTCAAAGCCTCTACGATGAAAAAGGATAAATCAATTCAAGAAAAAAATGTAGAGGCATCCATATTAATTCCATGGGGTTTCATTGCATCTGTAGTGCATTTCCCTGGGGTTGAGGGTTTTGACTTTCCAAATCCATTCGATTCAGAAATAGGTTTCGAAATTAATTCATAATGCATGCTATCAACATAAAAGGTCTTAAAAAAACCTACAATGGCACTAAAGCATTAAAGGGAATAAATATGGAGATTGCTGAAGGTGAATTTTTCGGTTTACTGGGACCTAATGGAGCCGGTAAAACAACCACAATAAATATTTTAACAGGTCTTGTTCGAAAAGATGAAGGTGAAACTATGATTTTTAACCGAGATACTGTTAATGATTATAGATTCACTAGAAAGCAAGTAGGCATTGCTGCTCAAGAATTTACTCAGGACTGGTTTTTTCCTCTCGATAAGCTGCTTTTATTTCAAGCTGGGTATTATGGTATTAATAAAAAGGATGCAACTGATCTTGTTGAAAGTCTACTTGAGCGCTTAGGATTACAAGATAAGCGCAATGCTCGAATTCGTCAGTTGTCTGGTGGAATGAAACGCCGATTTCAAATAGCTAAAGCGCTTGTACATGATCCAAAAATATTGATTCTTGATGAGCCTACTGCCGGAGTGGACGTTGAACTCAGGCATGAGCTTTGGGAGTATTTTAGTGATTTGCATAAGGAGGGGAAAACTATTCTGCTGACTACTCATTATATTGAAGAAGCAGAATTATTATGCGATAAGGTTGCTATAATTGATTCGGGCAAAGTTATTTCGAAAGGATCTCCAAAAGAGCTCATAGGTAAAGATTCTGTTTCTGGGATAACTGTTTTTTTATCTGAGGTATTTGATGATTCAGAAAATGTTCTAAATAGCTTTACTTATAATAAAGAAGATAAGCGCCTGCACTTCACAACTCAAGACCCAGAAAATGATATGCCAATAATTATTAGCCTCCTTAGTTCGGCTGGTGCTCATATACAACGTATAGAAACTGACAAGGCATCACTGGAAGATGTATTTTTAAATCTAACTGGCAAAGGGATTAACTAGTGAATTGGGTTGGTTTCAATACTTTAACTCTAAGAGAGGTGGGCAGATTTTTTGCGGTTTGGAGACAAACAATCGTACCAGGACTTATTTCATCAATACTATATATATTAATTTTTGGCTTTACGCTTGAGAAGCGCATTGATAGTATAGATGGTGTTCCTTATACCTTATTTATATTGCCAGGGCTTATAATGATGAATGCATTAACAAATGCTACTTCTAATTCGTCATCTTCAATGTTGCAGATGAAATTATTAGGCCAACTACCCGATATATTACAAGCCCCTTTGTCTAGTTTTGAAATTTCTATGGCCTATATAATTGGAGGTACAGTTCGGGGAACAATAAATGGAATATTAATTTTATTGGTAGGAATGGCTATAGGCGGTCTAGTTGTTGTAAGCCCTATTCAAACTATTGTTTTTATCTTCCTTGTCTCTTGGGCATTTTCAAGTATTGGATTGCTATTGGGACAATTATCCGAAAGTTGGGATCAATTAGCAACTATGCAAAATTTTATTCTAACGCCCCTTAGTTTTCTTGGGGGAATATTTTATTCTATTAAAATGCTTCCGGATTGGGCTCAAACATTGAGTCTTTTTAATCCAATCTATTATATGATTAATGGTTTAAGGTTTACAATATTGGGAATTTCAGATTCAAATCCTTCTCATAGTTTTATTATTGCAATTATAATGACTATCATATTTACAATCTCATCAATTAAGCTTATGGAAAGTGGGAAAAAAATTAAGCAATGATACGATTGGTTTATATTTTTATTATATTGCTATCAATTGCAACTGGTCAATCAGATTCCACAGAATGGAAACAGTATGGACGTATAGGGTTAGTAGGCGTTGACTCTACAAATGGAATGTTTGGTTTTTTTCGAATAAATCGTAGAACAGATATTACATACAAAGATGTGCGCTTGTTTGCCTATGGAATACAAAACCAATCATTTATTGATTTACGATATAAATCTAGTGATAAATATGGTGCTAGATCAAATTTTTATAGATACACAATAACTTCCATCAGAAAAAATACCCGCGTTGATATGAACTTACAATACCATTACAATCAAGGATTTGGATATTTTGTGAATCAATATGATCGGGGATTAGTCAATATTGAAATTGGTCATGGCTTTGATATGTCTGATTATTTAAACGCCACAAGAAAAACATCCTATCTAAAAGGTGGTATCTTTTGGGATCACAATTCTCCATGGTTTTCCACTAAGTTGGAATTTGAACATTTTCAGCAAATTAGTGAAATAGTAGAAAGCAACCTTTCAAGAAACCAATATATATTTGAAGTAATTATTCCCTATAAAGAAAAGCTATATTTTAATATAAATCTGGAGGTTGAAGATTTTATTATCCCAACACAAATAGATGCATCTTCTCTTACTATTGCATTAGGCTGGAAAGGAGATTTTAGAAAAGTTTTTTAGCTATTTTTCAATAAAAGCCAATATCGTTCTTGGATACTCATCCACAATCATTATAAATCCTTTTTTATCTAAACGTACAACACCTTCCCAGTTTCTTGATTCTTTATTTATTGTAAGCTGAATAGGATCAGATGAGGTGCGCTTGATTTCATTTTTATATATTTTGTATTCTACAAGCCTTTCAACATGATCGAACATTGCATGCGTAGGTCCTTCAGTTGTATTCATCAATACCTCATCTAGAGCTGGCTTTAGTCTTTTTTCTTCACCTGGCCAATAAAAATTAATAGCCCAAAAGTTTCCTTTTTTATCTACTTGAGTTGCATCGGTTAATCGATATTCTAAATTATCAAACTTTAATGATTTAGATTGTTCAAGGGATCTATTGAATGAAATTATTTTTGGGTCGGGGTTAATATTTTTTCCATTTGCTTCAAAAATAACTAAAATTTGATTTTTATATTTTATTATACTTTCATAACCCATATTCTTAATGTTGATGGGTATAGGAATTTCACGTAAAACATCCTTATCAATTGTTATGATTCCTTTTTTTCTTTCCATTTTCCCTTTAACAATGAAACTTTTCATAATACCATCATGCTTAGACTCGATAACTAAATATATTGAATTTCCATCAAAACAAACGGCCTCAAATCCTTGATATCCTTTAATAGTTTTTCTATAGTCAGGCATAATCAGTTTTATTTTTTGTGGTACTATTCCCTCAGCGGATTGTTTAGATAGCCACTGGTTTAACTTTGATTTTGATATTGCATAAAAAGCGGGGTCGTCATAATCAATATATTGTGGCATCAGAATTAGTTCATTTTTATACCAAGTAAGCCCAGACATTTCAAGCTCCTTTTTTCCTGCAGATCCTTCTAGTGGAATTTCAACTACCTTACTTTCTTGTGTATAAATAAATGAAAATAGAATGAGAAAATAACTTATTGATTTATTTAACATATTTTTTGTACCAATTAATTAATCTTTCCATATAATCAAGCTGATGAGGTCTTTCAATAATACCATGAGGTTCTCTTGGGTATAAAACAAGTTCAGTATCGACATTTTTTATTTTTAACGCTTGCCATAACTGCATTCCTTGCTCTGGGTGCACCCGCTCATCGCGCAATCCATGAATAACCAAAGTGGGGGTTCCTGCTTTATTGATATGAGAAAGCGGTGATCGATCCCAATGCAGTTCTTGATTATCGAACCACCATTGGTTCCAATGCACTACAGACATTTCATACGGTATATCTGTTGTTCCCATAAAACTAATCATATTTGTTAAACCTGCTCCAACCATTGATGCTTTAAATCTATTTGAATACTTTGTAGCTGCTAATGCAGAAAAATAGCCTCCATATGACCAACCTCCTGTTCCAACTTGATTTTTATCAACAAATCCTTTTTTAATAAGGTGATCGATCCCTTTTAAGACATCATTGAATTCCTCACCTCCAAGATCATCATGGTCTAATTTAGAATACGCTACTCCCCTTCCTGCGCTTCCGCGATAATTTGGCTCTAAAACAAAATAGCCATTTGCTGCTAAGAGCTGTACTGGGTATGTCGCTCTTGTATTCCATCCATCAAGACTAACTCCTTCTGGCCCTCCGTGAATCTGTAATATTAATGGATATCTTTTTCCATCTCGATATACTAAGGGATAAGTAAGCACGCCTTCAATTGTTTTTCCATCCCTGGCTTTCCAAGATATTGTTTCTTGTTTTGAAAGTTGAATATCTGTTAATGATGAATTTGAAAATGTAATTCTTTTCATTTTTTTAGAATTGTATAATCCAACATATAATTCATTTGGATGTTGATTGCTATTAGCGATTATTACGAGCTGCTTAGTATATTTATGAAAAGAGAAGCTGGAAATAATTTGCTTAGGAGCAAGTATGTCGTTTTGATTAAATACTTCTTCCGGTAGATTTTCAGTTAAAAAGATTGTTGATAATGCAGTCTTGGTACCCCTCTGTGATAGTCCAATTACTGTTTGATCATCTATCCATTCAACATCTACAAAAGATTCTTTAAAATCAGGCGTAACTAGCTTTGATTTCCCATTTTTGATATTAAGAACAAAAATGCTTTGAGCAAGGGGGTCATTATAAGATGTCGCACCTAGAAATGCTAGTTGGTCGTTATTTGGAGAAATTGACATGCTCGAAAGCTTTCCAGGCGTTTCGGTTATTTTTCTCGGATTTCCGCTTGGAGCCTTAACAAGATAAATTGAGCTTTCCAAATATTCTAAATCAGTATTTACCTTTTCAGCTGCCTGAAAAATTATAAACTTGCTATCTGGAGACCATTCAAATAGTGAAACATTTAAATCTTGTCTAAATATTGTTTCATATGTTTTTGATTCAACATCATAGATCCAAAGTCTATTATATAATTGGTTCTCACCCATTACTATCATATCGAGACCATTTTTTTTCATTGTTTGTGATTCTATACTTTCTCTATCCCTTGAAGTAAACGCAATCCATCTACCGTTTGGTGACCATTTATAAGATCCAATTCCACCAGAATGATCAGTCAGGGGAATTGCTTCACCTCCATCAGTTGGAATGATATAGACTTGTGTTGATTTATGATATGCTTTTCTTGTAGATAGAAAAGAAAGGTTGCCATTAGGTGTCCATTGTGGTGACCAGCTATTATTCGGAGAAGATGTAAATTTCCTTTGATTAGTTCCATCAATATCTGTTACCCAAATTTCTCTATATGAGCTTCTTCTTTTAGAATCTTTAGAAGGGGGGACAGTCTTTACATAGGCTATCCTAGTTCCTCCAATATTTATTACAGGCTGGGAAACATATTCTAAATTAATTATATCTTTTGCAGTAATTGGTTTATCTGCAAACACAATGGTCAGGTTAATAAATAATAATAGGAATTTTTTCATAATTACTCCTTAGTATCTTCTTTACTCCCCGGTGAATATGATTTTACGAGGTTTAATTTAATATCTTTTAAGTTGATCCAAATGGGTTTCATTTTATTTTTTGCAAAAAGGTGCGCCTGGTCATCATAATGGGCTGATGTGAAGTCTTGCGTTGCCGAGCCAAATTGATGAATGCTTTGCGATGATACTTTGCCGCTCGGACTCCATTCTACAATTTGAAAATAACAATCTCCAGCAACTGCCTTCTTATAGCCCCCATTATTGTTCGAATAAATTGCTCTTAGGATATCGGGGCCCCCGCTTAAAGCTAAATTAGTATTACCACGATCTAGCCTTTGAATATCCCCCCACTTAACATCTAATTTCCCAAATTCATTTTTCGTTCTAGTAATACTATCTTTTAATCGATTCATAATTAAATCATAATCATAAATATAATTATCTGGGTTATATACCGGCCTGATTGCGTCAATGGCAAACTGCACTCCTACTGCTAGGCTATCTGTATCATAATTCCAGTCTTTCAATATTTCTATTGTATTATTTATTTCAATATCATTTGATTTTATATCAGTGAGAAAGCGTTTTAAATTTTTTGTAAGAACAGATTTTTCGGAATACTTGGTATCATATTTATAATTATAAAACTCTTCACGAGTAATCGATTTATCTGCTCCGTATAGCTCATGTGCTCTTAAAGCGCGATTGGTTTGAAATCTTTCAATGCCAAGATTATTTTGGTATAAGTTTGTATCTGGATTATCATTTCCTGTAGTTGTAAGAAATGGGGAGCTATTACAATTTTGGAGAAATCCAGATTGTGGATTTAATATTTTTGGCAATTCATCGTAAGATAAATAATCTGTCCACAAATTAATAGAGCTGGTTCCATTAATTGCGTTTCCACTCCATTCAAACCCATTTTTTCTTTGTGGTAATAAAGCATTATATAGATAGAAAATATTTCCTTTTTTGTCTGCATAAATTGTATTGAACATAGGAATTGCCATTATTTTCATAGCGTTTTCAAAATCCTTTAGATCCTTTGATTTATTCATTCTAAACCATTGCTCAAGGTAGCGAAACTCATCATGTCCTGCATATCTTATCGCAAAAGATCCATGGTCATTTCTGATAACAGGACCATGCTTTGACCTAAATATCTTTCGTTTGAATGTCCATTTTATTGGTCCCCATATTTTAACTTTAATTTTAGCTTCGGATATTTCCAAATTCTCATATTGACCATCAAAATAATATTGATCAGGGTTATCTGGATTAATCTCTAGCTCATAAACATCTATAAGGTCAGGATTATTAACAGTATGACTCCATCCAATATTTTCATTATGTCCAACAAATACAACTGGTGATCCAGGAAAAAGTCCACCAATCATGTTCCACCCCTCATTACTATTTAAATGCGCCTCATACCATGCAACTGGACCAGTCCAAGGTTGATGTGAATTAATTAAAATCCTTGTATGGTTATCGGATGATCTATTTGGTGCAACTGCAACCACATTCGATCCTAGCATTTTTTGTTCAAATAATTTTGAATCAGATTTTGAAATTTGAACTTTCTTATTAGGGTTTTGGCTTGATGCCAATTCACTCAAAACTCTATCTAGGCCAAACATCAATGGCATTCTATGAATAAATCCTGCGATGATATCTTTGCCATTAATTGGGAAAGTTCCTTTATATGCTAGATCAGGATTTAGTGAAATAAAATGGTTTATGCCATCAGCATATGCTTCGCTAATTCTAATAACATCTGTTGATAATCCCTTATCATAATTAGTTTCTACAATATCCCATATTTTCAATAATTGTACCATATAATCATTCGCTGCTGCAGACTTTCCATGGAATTTTGCCAAATCACCTCGCGCTGCAATTAGAATATTTTGTATGGTATCAAAATCGTCCTCCGCATGGGCATATCCTAGGCCGTAAGCAGTATCTTCATCTTTATTTCCAAAAATATGGGGGACGCCCCATGTGTCTCTATATATAGTGACTTGATATTTTTCGTATTTAGATAAATCTATATTTTTATTTCTAGAATTAAGTGAAGTTAAAATAATCACTAGAATAAAAAATAATAACAAAAGATAATTTTTATTTACCATTCGAAAGGTCCATCTATAATATTCCATAGATATAAAGAAGCCAAGGTTCTATATGGTTTCCATTTTTCAGCGCCATTTTTTATTTCATCTTTAGTTGGAAGTCTATCCATGTTTGTTAGTTTTGCATAGCCCTTTTGAATAACTAGATCGTTTAATGGTAGAATATCAGGACGATTTAATGAAAAAATAAGGAACATATCTACCGTCCATTGACCAATCCCTTTATTCCTCATCAGCTCCTTTGCAATTTTATCATCATTTAATAATTCAATATTCTTCAGTTTATTTTTTGTTTTTGACCAATTTTCTGCAAGTAAAAAAATGTATTGTTTTTTCTGCCTTGATAGGCCGATTAGTTTTAATTCTTCTTTTGTAATAGAGAAAATATGATCAGGTGTTAGTCTGGCAGTATCAAAAGATTTAATAAATCGATCATAAATAACAGAGGCTGATTTAGTGCTTAATTGTTGATAAATAATATATTTTATTAGTGACTGAAAATAATTATGTGATTTTTTTATAGAAGGAGCAGGGTATTGGTTAATTATTTCTTTTAATAGTTTGTCTGATTTTTTTAAATGCTGAATTCCATTATTAAGATTCATTCTTGATAATTCAAGTATGCGTCAAAGTAAAGATTGTATGGATTGTCTTTCAACTTCAATTTGTTTTTTATTTTCACCTTTTTGATCAAGGATATCTAGAACATCTAGTGCTCTTTGGTAAAGCCCTTGCCCTTTGAGTACATGCACCAATGTAAATGTTGCGAGGCGAGGACTGATTGATGCTTTTTCAATCATTATATCTGCTGGGATTGCTTCTTTATCTTTTTTATTTTTTGTAGTTTTTGGTGATAAAAAATCAGTTGCAAATTGATTACTAGGGTCAACATCCTGTGCTCGTTTCCAGCTATCAGTAAGGGTATTTTTTGATCGACCTAACTGTTCTTGTAATACTGGTAATGCTGCTGCTGCTGGTTGATGAGTTGGAACCATATCAAGAACTTTCTTTAACCATTTTTCTGCTACAATTAAATTGCCTAAAGCCATCTCAGCCTGAGATAAAATAAACTGTCCCTCAACTGAATTAGGGTGATGTTCTAGCCCAATTTCACAAACTCGCTTCGCTCTATCGTATTCTGCTTTGCTTTGATAGATTTCTGCCAAAACAGGAAATAAGATAGTATCGAAGTGATCGGCAAAGTATAATTCTAGCTCGGTTTGATTTGTAATATCCATTTATCTTCTATTTTCATTTACCCAATTAACAATATAATTTAATGTTTCTTCAATAGGAGTGCCAGGTCCAAATAATTTCCCTGTTCCTAGGCTTTCTAATTCTTCCATATCCTTTTTTGGTATAATTCCCCCTCCCACTAATAACACGTCTTCAAGTCCCTTTTCTTGCATTAATTTTAGCACATTTGGGAAAATGGTCATGTGAGCATTGTTTAGACTTGAAAGAGCTATTACGTCAACATCCTCTTGCAAAGCAGAGGATACAATCATCTCAGGGGTTTGCCTAAGGCCAAGATAAATTACCTCCATACCCGCATCACGATATGCGGATGCCAATACTTTAATTCCTCTATCGTGACCATCCAATCCAGGTTTTGCCATTAAAATTCTTATTTTACGTTTCACATTCATAAATTAATAAAAATTATTCTGAAACCCATACATTATCATTCCCGCATAGCTGTCTAGCTTTTTTTAAAAATGTCTTGCTTGAATCTACTTTGATGTTGTGTGCAAAAATTCGCTGAGTTCTGCCATTTGCTGAGGCCATGTGAAACATTAAGCCGCATTTACCTTTATATTCTTTGGCTAATTTAGAAATCTTTGATATATCCAATGTGGTGTCTTTTAAATCCAATCGGATGTTTACATTTTTTGAATAAATTTCTTTTGCATTCTCAACTGTAACTATCTCTTCAGCAATTAATTTTAGATCCGAAAAATCTGTTTCGTCAGTCTGCTTACCTTTAATAAATACTACATTATCACTTTTTACCAGATGTTTATATTTTGAAAATACACTGCTAAACGCGAGAATTTCTGCTTGCCCTCCAAGGCAATCTAATTTAAAAAATGCCATTTGATTATTTTTTTTATCAAAATGCAATTTGAGATCGGTTATGGCTCCTCCGATTCTGATTTTTTCTTGATTAGAATAATTGACTTTATCTGTAAAATCAAAATTAGAATATTCTTCTAAATCATCTGCGTATTTCAACAATGGGTGCCCTGATAAGTACATACCTAAAACTTCTTTTTCATTTTCAAGCATTTTACTTTCAATCCATTCATCTGCTTTATTTAAAGTGGGAACCATTGTATCAGATGAACTTTCAGATTCACTTGAGCCAAAGAGGCTAACCTGATTTTTTGATTTAGCGTCTTGCTCGTTTTGTCCATATTTAAGAGCTACTTCAATTGCATCAAATTTTTGCGCCCTATTACCTTCTAGTGAATCCATTGCCCCCGACATAATTAAGCTTTCTAAAACCTTTTTATTGACTGTTTTCAATGCAACATTTGCTGTAAAATCAAAAATTGAATCATATTTTTTTTGACTTTTTCTTGAATCGATTATTTGCTCAAGTGCTTTTGTCCCAACATTTTTTATTGCATTAAGGCCAAATGAAATCGTTTTTTCATCTACAGGTCTAAAATCAATTGATGAAATATTTACATCTGGGGGATTAACATCAATTTTCATTTTTCTGCACTCGTTGATTAATATTACGATACGATCTATGTTTGACATTTCGCTTGTTAAATTAGCACTCATAAACTCTGCAGGATAATGTGTTTTTAGCCAAGCTGTTTGATATGCTACATATGCATAAGCAGTTGAGTGACTTTTATTAAACCCATATTCAGCAAATTTTTCTATCAATTCGTATATTTGTTTCCCTATTTCAGGTTCTATATTGTTTTTATTTTTTGCTCCTTCAATAAATTTTATTTTTAATTCATCCATCAATTTTTTGATTTTTTTTCCCATCGCCCTACGCATAATATCCGCTTCGGCCAAAGAAAACCCTGCTATTTCATTGGCTATTTGCATTACCTGCTCCTGATAAACTATAATTCCATAGGTCTCTTGAAGTATGTTCTCCATACTAGGGTGTAAATATTGAATTTGTTTTTTTCCATGTTTTCTTTTAATAAAATCATCAATATTATTCATGGGGCCAGGCCTGTAAAGTGCATTCATTGCAATTAAGTCCTCAATAGCAGTTGGTTTGAGTTTTTTTAAAAACTCTCTCATACCTGATGACTCAAATTGAAATACTCCAATTGTGAGGCCTTTTGTAAATAACCTATAAACCTCTTGATCATCTAATGGAATATTTTCAATATCTATTTTTTTTCCGCTCTCATTTATTAACTTGATTGCATTATCAATCACAGTAAGATTTCTTAGACCTAAAAAATCAAGTTTTAATAAACCAAGATCTTCTAATCCTTTCATGTCATACTGAGAAGTTATATCGCCTTGTGAGGATCTATATAAAGGTACATAATCTGTCAACTCACCAGGCGCAATAACCACTCCAGCGGCATGAATAGATGCATGACGATTCATGCCTTCAAGTACTTTGGAATAGTCTAACAATTCTTTATACTCACCCTTTGATGCTGCCAAAAGTTCAGGGTTCTGTTGAAGTGCCTCATCAAGAGTAATATTTAGTGTTGTCGGAATCATTTTTGCAAGCTTGTCAACATCTCCAAATGAATGCCCTAAAACTCTTCCAACATCTCTAACTACTTGACGCGCCTTCATTTTCCCAAACGTAATTATCTGCGTCACAGAATTTTCACCATATTGGCTCTTTATATAATCAATGACCTCGCCACGTCTTTCGATACAAAAATCAATATCAATATCAGGCATACTAATTCTATCTGGATTTAAAAAGCGCTCAAATAAAAGCTTGTGCCGAATCGGATCAATAGTAGTTATTCCAAGTGAGTAAGAAACTAAGCTACCCGCAGCAGACCCTCGGCCTGGTCCTACAGGTATTGCATTGTCTTTAGCATATTTAACAAAATCTGCTGTTATTAAAAAATAACCAGCAAACCCCATTTTCTGAATAACATTTAATTCATGATTCAATCTAGATTCTAACTCCGGAGTATAATCACCATATCTATTTTTTACGCCCTCTACACATAATGATTTTAAATAATTATCGGGATCAGGGCTTTCAGCATCCTTAGGAATTGGGAAGTTTGGCAAATGATAATTGCCCATAGGTATTTCAAATTCAATGCTATCAGCAATTCTTCTGGTATTCTCGATAGCGCCAGGTACATCTTTAAACATATCAAACATTTGATCTTGCGTTTTAAAGTAAAATTCAGGTGTTGCATATCGCAAACGTTTTGGATCATCCCTATCCTTGCCTGTTCCTAAACAAATGTGAACATCATGGGCTTCCCAATGCTCATGTTTTGCGTAGTGCGCATCATTTGTGCATACCATTGGCAAATTAAGTTCGGCGCTTAATTTTTTCATATTCTTTATGTTTTGTATTTCATCTGGGATGCCGTGATTTTGAACTTCTAGATAAAAACGGTCTTCAAAAATTTCAGCAAAGTTAAGTGCAGCTTGTTTTGCTCCAGCCCAATCGCCCTTTATCATTCTTTCAGGGATTTCACCTTTTAGGCATCCTGATAGACAAATAATCCCTTCGCTGTGTTCTTTCAATAGATCCATATCTATTCTTGGTCTATAATAAAAACCTTCTAAATATCCATGGGTTACAAGTTTCATTAAATTTTGATACCCAGTATAATTCTGCGCTAAAAGAACAAGGTGATTATTGCCCCAACCGCCATCGGATCTAGCCTTCTTTTCAAATCTACTCCCAACGGCTACATATACTTCACAACCAATAATTGGCTTTACACCTGCTTTTTGAGCAGATTTATAGTATGGAATAACGCTAAACATGTTTCCATGTTCAGTGAGTGCAACTGAATCCATCCCAAGGTCATCGATGGTATTTACAAGTGTTTGAACAGTTTGAGCTCCATCTAATAAGCTATAATCTGAATGATTATGTAAATGTACAAATTCTGAGTTCATTTAAATTCTAACCTTTAATACTCTTTGATCATTATTGTAATCTGGAAATAATTCTATTTTATTATAGCCTTTTGATTTAAATAATTTTAATACTTTGTCTGGATGGTCTTTTGACCCAACCTCAAGAATAAGTGACCCCTCTTGATTTAATAATTTTGGAGCGACAATTGAAAGCCTTTCATAAAATTGAAGTCCATCCATAAAGTCAGTTAACGCAATTTCAGGTTCATAATCTTTTACATCAGTCATAATGTTTTTCATTTCACCTGATGATATATATGGAGGATTAGAAATTATAATATCAAAATGTCCCTTTGGTAATTCTTTTAAAAAATCAAGCTCAACAAAACTAATATTTCTTGTCTGATGGTAATCAGAATTTATTATAGCTTTTTTCAAAGCATTTTGAGAAATATCAATAGATAATATTTTTGCATCACTTCGAATCAGGGCAATTGATATTGAAATACAGCCTGAGCCTGTTCCTATCTCTAATATTTTGGGAGCAGATAATTTATTTATGGATTTTAAACAAATATCTACTAAACGCTCTGTTTCTTGTCTTGGTATTAAAACATTTTCATTCAAGAAAAATTTATTTCCGTAAAATTCAGTGGATCCAGTTATGTATTGTAATGGCATTCTTTTTATTCTTTTTTTAACCCATTTATTAAGAGTAGAAAGTTTATTTTTTGACACGATTTCTTCAAAATTCAAATACAGATCAACTCTTTTGTAATCCAAAAGATCACATAATAGCCATTCTATTTCTTGTTTAGGGCTGTCAAAATTATTTTTATTAAAATAGCCCTCACCCCATTTAATTAAATCAATTATACTCCAATCGCGCTTACTTTCTTTAGCTACTTCCAATTATTTATACAACTTCAGTTAGCTTAAGCTGTTGATCTGCAAGAGTTAGATTATCAATCAATTCATTGATTTCACCATCCATTACTCCATCTAAATTAAATGCACTAAAATTAATTCTATGATCGGTTATTCTTCCTTGTGGAAAATTATATGTCCTTATTTTAGCAGATCTATCACCAGTAGAAACCATATCTTTTCTTGCGGCGGCTCTTTCTTTAGCCAGCTGTTCTTGCTCCGCTGCAAGTAGCCTGGACCTTAGTACTTTTAATGCTGCAGCCTTATTTTTATGCTGTGAAGTCTCATCCTGGCATGTAACTACAAGCCCTGTTGGAATATGTGTTATTCTAATTGCAGATTCTGTTTTATTAACGTGCTGACCTCCGGCACCACTGGCTCTATAGGTATCTATTTTTAAATCAGCATCAACTAATTGAATATCGGCTTCTTCTGCTTCTGGCAAAACTGCAACCGTGGCGGCTGATGTATGTACTCGGCCACTGGTCTCTGTTTTTGGAACTCTCTGAACTCTGTGTACGCCGCTTTCAAATTTTAGCATTCCATATGCACCATCTCCACTAATAGACATAATTAGCTCTTTGTATCCACCTATGCCAATTGGGTTAGATTCCATGACTTTATATTTCCATTTATTTCTTTCTGCAAATCTTGAATAAACCCTATATAAATCTGCAGCAAACAACGCAGCTTCATCCCCACCTGTTCCTGCTCGTATTTCTAGAATAATATTTTTATCATCATTTGGGTCATGGGGCAATAACAGAATTTTTAATTCTTCCTCAATTTGATTGGCTTCTGCTTTTAAATCATCCAATTCATCCTTTACGATATTCTTTAATTCATCATCGTCACCTTTGAGTATTGATTCATCTTCATCAATTTGATCGTAAATAGATATATATATTTTTGATTTTTCTATAATTGGGATCAGTCTTCTGTGCTCCCTTGTGACCTCTTTGTATTTATTTTGATCATTAATCAAACTAGGGTCAAGCATTTGCTTTTCTAGGTCATCAAAATGGATAATAATTTCTTTAAGCTTATCAATCATCCAACAGCTTCAGCGACATATTGTTTTCCAGACATAGAATCTAGCTTCTTCCCAAATGCTTTTTCAATCGCAACAATTGCTACTGCTACCATCTCATCATCTGGATGGCGAGTTGTAATATTTTGCAGCCATAATCCTGGGGTCCTGAGAATTCTAAAAAATAAGTTCTCATTTCTTGAACTAATTTTAATTAGCTCATAAGAAATTCCCGCCACCAATGGTACCATTGGTAAATGAAAGGCAAGACGAGAAAACAGATTTATATCTCCGGTAAACATTAAAATAAATGTATCAATAATTGAAAAGACAATAATTGCTGATAATAGTACAATAAACATAAAACTTGTGCCACATCTTGGATGTTGGGTGGGAAAAAGTTGAGCATTCTGTATATTTATTTTTTTACCAGACTCAAAATTATATACAACTCTATGTTCTGCTCCATGATATTGAAATAATCTTTTTACATCATTCATTTGAGAAATAAGAAAAAGATATAAAACGAAAAAAGAAATTCTAAAAAACCCTGAAGTAAGATTAAACATTATAGCGTCTTTTTCAACATCTAGTAAGTTAGTCGTGAGCCACATTGGTCCAATCATAAACAAGGATATTGCAAGGACAATCGCAAGTAGGGATGAGAAAAAATCAGAAATTTTATTTTTTGGTTTATTTTTTTCATCAGGCATTGCAATATCTGCTGACCACTGCAAGGTTTCCATCCCCATTTTCATTGACTCAAATAGTCCAGCCATTCCTCTCAAAATAGGTTGCTTCCAGATCATAGATTTTTCACCCAATGATTTATAATCTTTTCTATCCACATGAATCTTTCCATTAGGATCCCTAACAGCTGTCGCATACGCTCCTGGCACTCGCATCATTACGCCTTCAATAACTGCTTGGCCGCCAACGAGAATTGTTGGTTTCATAATAGATAGTAGTATAGTTTTAATCATCTAATCTTTATGATTTATCATATTTCTTTTTAAACTGCTCAATTCTTCCAGCGGTATCAACTAATTTTTGTTTACCAGTATAAAATGGATGGCATTCTGAACAAATATCAATGCTTTGATCACCCATCGTGCTGTATACTTTAAATGAATACCCGCAAGAACATGTAACAGTTCCTTCTTTATAATCAGGATGTATATCTTGTTTCATTTTTTTTCCTTAATAGTTAGTGTATTTCTTCGATAATTTTTTCAACCCTACGTATGCCATCTTCGATTGTTTTTTCATCAATTGCATATGAAAAACGTACATACCCAGGAGCTCCAAATCCATCTCCTGGTATTGTAGCAACATGTGCTTCATTTAAGAAGATTTCACATAGGTCAAATGAGTTATTTATTTTTTTTTCATGAAATGATTTGCCAATATAATAACTAAAGTCTGGAAATGCATAAAATGCACCACCAGGGGTTAGGCAATTAACTTCTGGGAGTTTATTAAGTAATTTAATCATATAATCGCGTCGTTGCTTAAAAATAACTATCATTTTATCAACGGCTGATTGATCTCCATTCAGAGCTTCGATTGATGCAACCTGTCCTATAGAATTTGCGCAGGATGTAGCTTGACCTTGTATCTTTGACATCGCTTTAATGATTTCACTATTTCCAAATGCATAGCCAATACGCCATCCTGTCATTGCATATGTTTTAGACATGCTCATACATGTTATAATGTTTGTATCAAGATTATTTTCATCAGATAGTTTTTGGCTTACAATATGCTGACCATCAAAAACAAGTCTCTCATAACATTCATCAGAAATTACAACCCAGTTATTTTCTTTAGCGATTTTTAATAACTCTAGGATAGTTTTTTGAGACCAGACAGAACCGGTTGGATTAGAGGGTGAATTAATAATTATTCCTTTTATATTTTTATTTACTGCAGCAAGAACAGTGTTAATATCTGGTTCAAAATTATTTTGTGAATCAGTTTCAATTATTAATGGTGTAGCATCAGACAGTGTAACAAATTCAGGAAAAGAAACCCAGTATGGCTTAAAGATAATTACTTCGTCGCCATCCTGAAATAATGCCTGGCAAGCTAAATAAAGGCTTTGTTTTTCTCCATTAGAAACCAGAACCTGTTCAGGTAATATATTTATCTCATTTTCACGCTTTACTTTATCGCAAATAGCATTCCGGAGTTCAATCATTCCAGATCCTGCAGTATACTTAGTATGCCCGTTATCCATTCCAGTTTTTGCAGCATCAATAATATTTTTTGGCGTATTAAAGTCAGGTTGACCTGCACTCAAATTAATAATATCATGACCTTCGTGCTTTAACTCTGCAGCCCTTGAGGTCATTTCTAGTGTAAACGATGGTTTTACTTTATTTACTCTATCTGCGAACTTCATTATTGAATCGTATGTTGTTTTTTATGGTATTCTTCGGAATTATAATTAATTGATGATTTTGAATTATTTTTCATCTTTGATTTATTTTTTATTGAACTTTTATTATTCGCTTTGCGATTAGATTTTATACCATTGTTTGAAAAAGATTTTAATTTTTTTGATCTGTTCCTCTTGCCTTGCTGTTTTCTTTTTCTTGAAATTACTGGCTTTGGCACCCTGTCTACTTCGATCTCTTCTATTGAAGAAAAAATATTATTTTCTTCAATAGAGATTTTTGATTCCAGAGCTTCATCTTTTAGTGAATTAAATTCATTATCATTAAAGTCAATGGTTTCATCTCTATTTTCTCCAAAAATAGTTCCATATCCTCTTGTGATGCCATTACCAATTCCAATATAGTTTGGTAATATTATATTTGAGTAGAACTCGCCCTGAAAAGATCCCCATCCTTTTTGATCTTCTGATATTGGCTCTAGTGAAGAAATATTAATTCTTGAGAAAATATTTTTTTCAAAATCAAATCCAACTTCTCTTGCAAGAAAAACTATATTTTCTCCTAAAAGTTTATTTAAAAACTCTAATCGATTAGCATCATTCATGTTTTGATATTTGTTATTTGTACTATTATTAAGTGCCACCCAATTTGAAATAAACTTATACTTTATTAAATTAGATGTCAGGTTAAATAACTGAGCGCTTTCCTCTAGATCGCAATCTTCAACTTTAAAGGTTATATCTCCAAAATTAAGTTCTTTTATTTCGTCCTTGATTTTCATGATTGGATCAACACCCTGATTTAATCCAATTATGAAAATTTCCTCATCTAAAACTTTTACCTGTATTCTTGGGTATAGAAATTTTTTTCTATAAGCTCCATTTAACATTGGAACTATTTCATCATTAGGAAATTGTTTCATAATGACGCCCTTTACTTGATAGGGGGTTTTGCGAACAGGCTTATCTGTTTTAATTTTGAATAAGATTGATTTTACAGTAGAGGTACTAGTGATCATAAATATAAAATTTCAACAATTACTGACTCATTGTCTCCATAAACTCATCATTGGTCTTAGTTCTTCGCATTCTATCTTGAATAAATTCCATTGCCTCTACAACATTCATATCATTAAGTAATTTTCTTAATATCCACATCCTTGCAAGCACTTTCTTATCTAGGAGCAATTCTTCTTTTCTCGTTCCAGACTTAATTAAATCAAATGAGGGATAAAGTCGCCTATCGCTAAGCTTTCTATCCATTACTAATTCCATATTTCCTGTCCCTTTGAATTCTTCAAAAATTACTTCGTCCATTCTGCTTCCAGTATCAATTAATGCAGTGGCAAGTATTGTCAAACTTCCACTTTCTTCAGTATTTCTAGCTGCGCCGAAAAATTGCTTTGGTTTTTTTAATGCATTTGAATCTACTCCACCAGATAAAATTTTGCCACTATGTGGAATAACTGAATTATGCGCTCTCCCAAGACGCGTTATACTATCAAGAAGAATTACAACATCTTCACCAAATTCTACCATACGTCTCGCTTTTTGAATTACCATATCTGCAACTGCAACATGCCTTTCGGGAGCTTCATCAAAAGTAGAGCTAATTACCTCTGCTTCAACATTCCGCTTCATATCGGTAACCTCTTCAGGTCTTTCATCAATTAACAGAATTATCATTTTTACTTCTGGGTGATTTTGTGTAATTGCATTGGCAACTTTTTGCATTAATACAGTTTTACCTGTTTTAGGTTGCGCAACTAGGAGGCCGCGCTGCCCCTTACCAACAGGTGAAATCATATCCATTACTCTAGTTGATAAATCTTTTGGGTTTGTTTCTAAATTAAATTTTTCCTCTGGATAAAGTGGCGTCAAATTATCAAATAATATAGCCTTTCTTAGCTCGGAAGGATCTTTGCCGTTTACCTCTTCAACTTTAAGTAGCGCATAAAACCTTTCTTTTGATTTAGGTGGTCTAATTTGACCAGAAACCTCGTGGCCCGTCCTTAGCCCAAATCGCTTGATTTGTGATGGGCTAACATAAATATCATCAGGACCTGGCAAATAATTAAAGTTTGGACTCCTTAAAAACCCATAGCCTTCATTTAGAACTTCTAGAACGCCTCTCGCTGTAACTCCACCATCCTTTTCCATTTGAGCTTCCAAGATTTTGACGATGAGCTCTTGTCTATTCATTCCTGAATAGCTTTCTATTTCAAGCTTTGTTGCAAGCTCGGTAAGTTCTTTAATCCTTAACTTTTGTAATTCACTAACATTCATAAATAAATAACCTTAATTAAATAATTGAAAATAAGCTTAGAAAAATTTTTTGAGGAGTACGCCCGAGCCTAGGGCCGGGACTTTATAAACACGTATATCAATAATTAAGATGGATATTACAAAATATTATGTAAAAATGCCAAATTTATCAAAAACTGATTTTGCCATGTAATGGCTTCCCATTATTATGCCAGGATTATGACTTTTTTCTACTTTCTTTATAAGTAAATCGAATGATTTATCTATCGATTGTACCTTTTCAATATTTGCTTGACTGGGTTTTTTAATAAAAAATTTATATAAATCATTTGCTTCCATTAAATCAAATTCATCTGAACCAGTTATTATCAGGGATTCAAAGTTATTCATTAATGCTTTTGCAATTAGTGCAATTTCCTTATCTCCTTTTAAGGAAAGAACTATATGCGGAATAGTTTCATATATAGATGTTATTGTATCAATCATCGCTTCAACCCCTTTGGCATTATGTGCTACATCATAATATATAGGTAAATTGGAAGAGATTTTTTGCATCCTTCCATACCATTTTGTATTTGTTAATCCTTTTTGAATTGTTTGGTTTTTAATTTTGTTATTATATGTTTTTGCAATTTCAATTGATGTTGCTGCATTTTGTGCCTGATGGAATCCTAATAGTGGCGTGCTATACGTTCCGGACTTATAATTAAATTTTGTTGCTAATGGTGATAGATGGATATTATTTATATCTCCAATTTTATTAATTGGTGAGTTCATTTTATTAGCTACTTTGATAATATATTGTTCCGCTTCCAAATCTTGATTTGAAAGCACTAGCGGAATATCTTTCTTTATTATCCCTGACTTTTCTTTTGTTATTGATAAGATATCTTTTCCCAATATATGTTTGTGGTCAAGTGATATTGGTGTAATTGCTGCAACTTTAGGTAATATAATATTTGTAGAATCTAGCCGCCCACCTAGGCCAACCTCAATAATCGCAATATCTACTTTTTTCTGAACAAAATAATCTAATGCCATGACCGTTGTAGTTTCAAAAAAGGTAGAACGTATTCTATCAATATCCATTCTCTTTTTTTCAATAAATGATGCGATATCATCATCTAAAATGCTTTTCCCATTTATGGTAATTCTTTCATTAAATCTAATAAGGTGGGGAGAAGTATATAATCCAACCTTATATCCTTCAGATCGTAGGATAGAGGCAAGCATTGCTGCTGTTGAGCCCTTACCATTTGTTCCGGCAATATGAATTGAAGTTAACTTATGATGAGGGTTGCCACATGATTTTAAAAGTTCTAGGGTATGATCTAACCCTTTTTTAATTCCTAATCTTTTCAGATTATAAAGATACGCAAGCTGGTTTTTAATTTGAATTGAAGTATTAATAATGTGAAATGTAAAAGAAAATAAATTAATTAATTGGCATTAGTTTTCAGCTAAATATTGCTCTCGTGAGTATCTAAATTTTACAATTGCTTTATAAATGCAATTTGCAATAGCCTGCCTATATTTAGAATTTCGAAGATTTTTCTCTTCGTTTCTATTGGTTAAATAACCTGCTTCTATTAAAACATTTGGCATGCTTGCACCTATTAAAACATGAAAACCAGCCTGCTTGACTCCTCTATTTTTCGATTTAATTTTTTTAGCCATTTCTTCCTGAACCATGGCGGCTAACTCTTCACTTTCTCTCATAAAAATACTTTGGGCCATCGTTGCCATAATTAAGTTTTCTCCAGATAAATCTTTATATCTATTATCTGTTCTATTTTCATATTTAATTGCCTCATTCTCACGAGAGGCAACTTCAATCGCATCTTCTGTTTTTCCTGGGCGAAGTAAATAAGTTTCAAAACCATATGCTGATTTATTTGGATTTCCATTCAAATGAATACTTAAAAACATTTTTCCATTTGACTCATTTGCTATCTTTGTTCTTTTCCACAATGGAATAAAGGTATCTTCCTCTCTTGTATAGATGACTTTTAATTTAGTATTTTTTTCGAGAAGAAGACCGATGCGCTTTGTGATATCCAAGGCAATATCTTTTTCTTTTGTCCCTCTAGGGCCCATTGTGCCAGGATCCTTGCCTCCGTGACCCGCATCCAAGACAATTGTATCTAGCTTCCATCGATCTTTTACTTCTTTAATTCGTTCAACACTATTATCCATAGGGGTCCTTAATGATACAACTATTTCACTGGGATCTTTCGCTTGGTATAGTTCATGGCTGTCAACTTTTGTCTTTATTTGTAGAGCGATTTGTGCAGTTTGTTCTAATTGATCGGCCGCAATACTTCTAACCACTCCTCTAATATCGCTTCTTCTTATTTCAGTTGTATCAACTAATGCATCTGCGATAGTTATATAAAACCATCCATTTTCATGGAAAAATGAGCTGATATTTCCTTCAGGAAAACTAGAGCGGGTTTTAATTCTTAAAATCGTACCATTTGCTTTTTCATTAATCTCTATGCCGGTTATATTGAACTCTTTAATATCAATATCAAGAACCATAC
>JAYZHP010000137.1:0-9725 GCA_036166415.1 Fidelibacterota bacterium
GAAAAACTTCTTTTTCAATTTTATTTGTAAGCTCTTCAACATACCAAGAACCTCCTAAAGGATCAACAACATTTGTGACACCAGTTTCATAAGCTATTAATTGTTGCGTTCTTAATGCAATTTCTGCCGCTTTTTCTGATGGTAACGCTAGAGTCTCATCCATGGAATTAGTATGAAGGGATTGGGTTCCCCCTAAAACTGCAGCTAGACCTTGAAATGCGGTTCGAGAGATATTATTTTCTGGTTGCTGAGCAGTCAATGAGCAACCTGCGGTCTGAGCGTGAAATCGTAATTTCCAAGACTGGGGATTTTTTGCCCCATAATGATTTTTCATACGCTTGGCCCAAATCCTTCTAGCTGCTCGAAATTTGGCAATTTCTTCAAAAAAATCTAAGTGCGAGTTAAAGAAAAAAGATAACCTTGGAGCAAAAGAATCAATATTTATTCCAGCATCTAATGCATATTCAACATAAGTAAAGCCATCAGCCAATGTAAATGCTAATTCTTGAGCAGCAGTTGAACCTGCCTCTCTTATGTGGTAGCCTGAAATAGAAATTGTATTATATTTTGGCATATTTGTAGTACAAAATTCCATCATATCCGTAACAAGCCTCATTGATGGCTCAGGTGGAAAAATCCACTCTTTTTGCGCAATAAATTCCTTTAAGATATCATTTTGGAGTGTACCTCTAAGATTTTTGATATCTACCCCTTGCTTTTCTGCTGTGGCAATATAAAAAGCTAGCAATATTATAGCTGGACCATTGATTGTTTGAGAAACAGAAATTTCACCTAAATCTATTCCTTTAAATAAATCTTCCATGTCATTTATTGAAGCAATAGAAACACCACATTTTCCAACTTCCCCTTCAGACCATGGGTGATCAGGATCGTAACCCATTAATGTTGGCATATCGTAAGCCACAGAAAGACCGGTTTGTCCTTTACTTAATAATGAATGGTAGCGCTTATTCGTTTCTTGAGCAGTGCCAAAACCAGAAAACTGTCTTTTTGTCCATAATTTTCCACGATACATATTTGAATGGACTCCACGCGTATATGGAAACTGCCCTGGAAAACCAAGTTGATCTAAATAGTCTTCATCGGGCTTATCAGGATAGTAAAGTGGATCTAATTTTTTTCCACTAAGAGTATCAAAATTATAATTTCTAGAAAGTGAACTATTGAAACTTTCTTCCCAGTCTTGTTTTGCTTTTTCAAATTTTGTTTTATTCTTTGCCACTTGAATTAGTGCTCGAATTTATTATTCTTTAACTGAAGCATTTTATTAATCCCTTCATATAACATCCAAATAATCAATGCAATAAGCATTATTGTAAGTGAAAATAGAATATTATTATTACCAAAAAAAGTGAGAGCGTTAACTATAAGTGCAGAGAACGTAATAATCATAATAATTATCATTGGTATTACAAGCGGAAGAATGGGCTTTCTTTTTTGCCAATAATATAAAGTTAGAACCATTAATGTAAGCGCAGCTAACATTTGATTACTCGCACCAAAAATAGGCCATAAAACCCAACCTGCCTGCCTTGAAGCACCTGATGATGGATCTGTTATATTCCAAAAAGCCATCATCATAGCAGGTATAACTGCTACTAGAGTCGCAAGAAATCTATTTGAAAGAAAATGCAATTTGGTTGCTTTGCCAAATTCATCTAATATAAAGCGCTGAATCCTTGTTGCCGTATCTAAAGTTGTAGCTGCAAAAGAAATCACTAATACTGCCATTAGGGTATTTGCAAAAGATTCGGAAATCCCCAAAGACGTTAGTAGTGCACCTCCGCCCAACACAAAAGCTGCCGCTTTGTTTCCGCTAGCATGTTCCCATGTATCATAATATTGAGACCAGTCAAGGTCTGCTACGTAACCAACAGAAGGTAAATTGCATTGGCCAACAAGAGAAATTCCTGCTACAGCAGCTATCGTAGATACAAGAGCCAGTGTGCCTTCTCCAATCATTCCACCATAGCCCACCATTCTAGAATCGGATAAATACTCCAGCTGTTTAGAAGATGTCCCGGAAGCAACTAAGCCGTGAAATCCACTTATTGCACCACAGGCAATGGTTACAAATAAAAGTGGAAATAAGCTTGGTGTATTTGGCTCTGATAAAGACCTAATAGCTGGGGCTGTAACCATGGGCTGTGCAACAAAAACACCCAAAAAAAGCAGACCCAATCCTATAAATAATTGATGGCTATTTATATAGTCTCTCGGTTGAAGAAGTACCCAAACGGGAAGAAGGCTAGCTATAGCTGAATAGATAAATAACAGAATTATCCATACATTTTTTAATTCTACCGTTGAAAGCGTCTTGCTTAGTATGATTGGGTTGTTTGATCCTACCCAGACAAAAAAATAAAGAAGAGCTACTGATATGATTGATAGTATCAAACCATTCGCATTTTTTTTATTTAAAAGAACTCCCATTGCAAGAGCAATTATTATTTGGACATTAATAGGAATAATTGAACTAGGAACAGAAACAAAAAGATCAGCAATGGCCATGGCAAAAACAGCTAGCACTAACCAAACTAATAACAATACAAAAATCAAAAACATCAATCGTGCACGTTTGCTTATTGTAAATGAAGCTATATCTGCAATACTACGACCGTTTTCCTTTACGCTTGTTACCAGTGAGCCAAAATCATGAACGGCTCCCATGAATACAGTTCCAAATAAAATCCATACTAGCGCAGGTAGCCAACCCCAATATGCTGCAACACAAGGACCAATTATTGGAGCTGCGCCTGCGATTGAAGTAAAATGGTGGCCAAATAAAATATGTTTTTTTGTTGGATAGTAGTCAATGCCATCCTGCATGCTTTTTGAAGGAGGCTGTACTGATTCATCATTTATATCAAAAAGATTATAGGCAATATATCTTGAATAGATTTTGTAACCGGTAAAAAAAGCTAAAAAACCTATAATTACAAGAAAAATTGAACTCATTAGATTAGTATTGAAGCTTTATAGATTCGCTCTGTTTGAGAACAATATCTTCAATTCCTTTTTGATTTACTCCCCATTTTTCAAGCAATAAGTCTCTTGGGCCGTGTTCAACAAATTCATCTGGCAGTGAAATTATTTTTACACTACCTTTATATCCATTAGTAGCAAGCCAAGCAGCTACTCCTTCTCCAAAGCCACCCGTTTTAACACCTTCTTCGATCGTAATTACATTATCAAATCTTTCAAGGGTTGATTGCAAATAATCCTCATCCATTGGTTTAATAAATCTGCAATTAACGACTTCGCACTCTATTCCTTGTTCTGATAGATTTTTTGCAGCATTAATTCCATCAAACACTTGAGCTCCAACTGCTAATATCACAGTATTGCCTTTCGATTTTCTGCACACTTCCCAGCTACCAATTGGCAATAACTCAGCCTGACCTTTTTCATCAAAGTTTTGCGAACAAGCCTTTGGATAACGAATTGAGAATGGTCCTTTGGTATAGTCCAAAGCAGTATAAAGCAAATGTCTAAGCTCATTACCATCCTTTGGGGCAGAAACGATAATACCTTGAACGCATTTTAAGTATGCTATGTCAAGTGCACCATGATGAGTTGGCCCATCCTCTCCAGCGATTCCAGCGCGATCCATGCAAAAAATAACAGGTAGATGCTGTATAGCAGCATCATGAACAATATGATCATAGGCTCTTTGTAAAAAAGTAGAATAAATAGCAACAATGGGACGAACATTTTGAGTTGCAAGGCCAGCAGCAAAGGTAACACCGTGACCTTCTGCTATCCCAACATCATAATATCTACTTTGGAATTCATTGGCATACGGAACTAGGCCTGTTCCTTCTCGCATTGCCGCAGTAATACAAACCGTATCTTTTCTATTACGTGCAATTTCACAAACGATTGAGCCAAATACATCTTGAAATACAGGGGCTTTTTGAGGTAAGGAATTATTTTCTTCAAATTTTTCTTTTACCTTGCCGTTAGGTTTTACAGCATGAAATTTGACAGCATCTAAATAATAATCATGATTATTACTAGAAGTGACCATACCTTTCCCTTTTTTTGTTAAAATATGCAATATCGCAGGGGTTTTTAAATCCTTTATTCGGTCTAAGGTTTTTATAAGTTCAGGTAAATCATGACCATCAATAGGTCCAAAATATCTAAAGCCAAGTTCCTCAAAAAGCATTCCTGGCACTAAGAAATTTTTTAAACTCTCCTCAATTTTTCGTAAGATTTTTTGAATTGTTTTTTTCCCAAAGGTTATTTTACCAGCCACTTCCCAAATCTCAGTACGAATTTGATTGTATAATGGATTCGTTACAATCTTTGTTAAGTAAGTATTTAATGCGCCAACATTTGGACTAATTGACATTTCATTATCATTCAATACAACAAGCATAGGAGTTTTTAAATGACCCGCATTGTTCATCGCTTCAAAAGCCAAGCCACCTGTCATAGAGCCATCGCCAATTACAGATACAACGCGAAAATCTTTATCATTATGTTTTTGGGCTTCAGCGATACCGGTAGCAGCTGAGATAGAAGTTGAAGCATGGCCAGCGCCAAAGGCGTCATACTCACTCTCGCTAATCTTTAAAAATCCACTTAAGCCACCCATTCTTCTAATTGAGTTGAACTTATCTAATCTTCCGGTTAGTATTTTATGTGCATAACCTTGATGACCAACGTCCCAAATAATTTTATCCTCAGGTGTATTAAATACTTTATGTAGTGCAATAGTTAATTCTATCACCCCTAAGGTTGGAGTGAGATGCCCTCCAATTTCTGTGATTGTTTCTATTGTAAAATGCCTGAGTTCATCAGCTAGTTTAAGAAGTTGATCTTTATTTAGCTTCCGTAGATCATCAGGAGATTTTATTGTTGGTAGTATTTTAAGCTGCATTATTCTCTTTATGATAATTCATATTTTTTGAAAAAATGTAATGGTGTAAAAACGTAATTTTATTTAATTCAGGATGGAAGGTGAATCCAAAATGTATTCCAGATCTTACCGCAATAATATCATCATGATATTTACTAATTATACTAACCGATTTACCTACTTTATTTATTTTTGGAGCCCGAATAAATAACACTTCAGCTTGATGAATTTTTTCATCAATCTCAATATCAATAGTATCCATAAATGAATTTACTTGACGTCCATAAGCATTGCGATTTACCTCTATATCTAAAATACCCAGAGGTTTTATTTTATTATTATTTTGAATAGTTTTACTCATCATAATCAACCCTGCACAAGTGCCCATTATTGGTTTTTCTTGGGAAAATTTTATCAAATACTCTTGAAAATTAATCCTCGTCATTAAATCACTAATTGTTGTTGACTCTCCACCTGGAATAATCAACCCATCAATATTTTTTAATTGATCTGGATATTTAATTTCAACGGATGAAATATTGATTTCTTCCAATATTCTTATATGCTTTTCGTAGTCACCCTGTAGTGCTAATACTCCTATCATAAATTCAGAATATTGGTATTTACCAACCTCTCTCCTGCATTCTTTCACCTTCAGGAATCTCTGACATATCTACGCCTTTCATTGCTGATTTCAATCCTGTAGATATTTCAACTAATTTTTGAGCATCATTGTAATAGGTTACTGCGTCTACAATAGCCTTACCTCGTGGTACTGGGTCATCGCTCATAAATATACCTGATCCAACAAAAACTGTTTCTGCTCCAAGCTGCATCATTAAAGATGCATCAGCTGGTGTAGCAATACCGCCTGCTGCAAAATTGGGCACTGGGAGCCTTCCAAGCTTAGCGACTTGCTGTACCAGTGAAAAAGGAGCTCCCAAATTTTTTGCAGCGGCCATTAATTGGTCTTGATCCATTATTGTTAATTTTTTTATTTCACCTTGAACTTGACGCATATGCCTTACTGCTTCAACAATATTTCCGCTTCCAGGTTCCCCTTTGGTTCTGATCATCGCTGCTCCTTCACCGATCCTCCTTAGCGCTTCACCTAAATCTCTACAACCGCAAACAAATGGAACTTTAAAATCGTGCTTCCAAATATGATTATGTTCATCAGCCGGCGTAAGAACTTCACTTTCATCAATGAAGTCAACTTCAAGGGCTTCTAGAATTTGAGCTTCAGCAAAATGTCCTATGCGAACCTTTGCCATTACAGGAATTGTTACAGCTGCCTGAATTTCTTTAATCATTTTAGGGTCGCTTGCTCTAGCAATTCCACCTTCTTCTCTGATAAGGGCTGGTATTCTTTCTAATGCCATCACCGCAGCTGCGCCTGCCTCTTCAGCCTGCTTAGCCTGCTCAGCATTCATCACATCCATAATTACACCACCTTTTAGCATTTCAGCTAGGCCAACTTTTACTTCAAAAGATCCTTTTTTAGGCATAAATCTCCTCCTCTTGAACATTTCCAATTTCTTTAACTCTATCAATAACTTCTTTAATTATATTATCTGGGGTACTCGCTCCAGCTGATATTCCCACAGTATCACAATCTTTCAACCATTTTTCATCAATTTCTAAAGCGCACGTTACCTGATAAGATCTTTTATTGCGCTGATTAGATAAATCAGTTAAGCGCTTTGAATTAGCGCTCGTAAAAGAACCAATAACAATCATAACATCACATTTTTCAGATAATTCTTTTATTTGCTCCTGATTTCTTTTTGTAGGAAAACAAATTGTATTAATAAAGCGCAAATCAACAACTTTACTCATCAGTATATTAACTATTTCCTGAACATTCTCAATAGTTTGCGTGGATTGACTAACAATTCCAGCCCGTTTTGTTTTTCTTAAATGTCTTGCTTCTTCAGTGGTTGCTACAACTACAGGGTCTTTCACTTGACTTGCAATGCCTACTACTTCATCATGCCCATGATCACCAATAATAATAATTTTTCTTCCATCGGATTCTAATTCTTTTATTTCATCATGAATATCTCTTACAAGTGGACAGGTAGCATCTACAATATTCATATTTTTTTTCTTGGCTTCTTCCCATGTATCTACATGGGTACCATGTGCTCGTAGCAATACTGGCCGTCCATCGGGAACCTCATCTAAGGAGTCCACAACTTTAGCCCCTGCCTTATCCAGGTCATCCACAACATTTTCATTATGCACTATATGGCCCAACATATAAACGTCACCATATTCTTCTGCTGTGTCATAGGCCATATTAACTGCATCACGGACTCCAAAACAGTAACCTGCGTTCTTTGCTAAAAGAATTTTCATTAACTACTAGCTCCATGCTGGTTAATCATAGCATCTTTGGTCTGATCTAATACTTGTTGTAAAATAATTTCTGATGTGCCATCAGCTATTGCTCCAGCTGCAAATTTATGACCACCGCCACCAAATGATTTAGCAACATCATTGATCTTATACTTTCCCTTGGAACGAAAATTGATTCTACATCTGTTTGAATCGCTTTCATATATCATGATTGAAATCTCAACGCCCTTAATGGTTCTAACAAAATCAGTAAACCCATCGATATCTTGAGGAATAGCACCACTACTTTCAATCATTTCTCTGGAAATTATAAAAGAAGCTATCTGGCCATCGCTATCATATCTTAAATTATCAATCACCTTTGCCAATAAAGAAACTTGTGCTTTTGATCTATTTTCATAAATAGATTGATATATCTTTGAATTATCGACCCCATAATCAATGCAATCCATAGCAATCTTATGGCTTTTTTGATTCGTATTATTATGCCTAAATGAACCTGTATCTGTCATAACAGCAGTATAAATACCTTGGGCCATTAGTTGGTTCAAATTAATATTATTATCTATCAAAAAATCATACACCATCTCACCGGTAGCTGCAGCATCAATATTGATATAATTATCATTAAAACGTCCATCATTTAAATTGGGGTGATGGTCGATGTTAACGGTGTAGATATTATTTTTATTCAATATATCGCCCAATATACCCAGCCTATGATAGGCGCCTATATCAAAAATCAATGCAAGGTCAGAAGTTTGCATCCATTCATCATGATCCGATTCATTATACGTTTCAATAACATTACTCTGGTTTAAAAAGTCATATTGGTTAGGAAAATCAGAAATATGAATAATCTTACAATCTTTTTCTAGGCTTTTAATATAGTGATACATAGCAGATGCGCTCCCTAATCCATCTCCATCAGGGTTTTGGTGAGTGGATAGCACAATTCTGCTTGAGCTAAGAATTTTTTGATTTAACTTTTTCCAGTCTAACATAATTTTATAAGACCTAGAATTTATGAATTTTTTATGAATTAATACTAAGGAATGAAGGGGTTTATATTTCCCTATCCCAAAGTATTTCCTCAGCACCTTGTTCAGAGGAAATATAGCGCGCAAGGACAAATAAATAATCGCTAAGACGATTTAAATAAGGTAACCAAATATTGTTTTCTTTAAGGGTATCCATAATTTCAACACAAGAGCGTTCTGCTCTACGGCATACTGACCTAGCTAGGTGTATCCGCGAACAAAATTCATCACCGCCAGGTAGAATAAACTCTTCTAGCGGCTTAAGAGTTTGATTGTACTCATCTATTCTTTCCTCTAAAAATTCTATTCTTCCTTCACCGATTAACATCGTATCTGAGCTTTGAACAGATATTTCTCCTCCTAAGTTAAATAAATCCTGCTGTATTAATTGTAGATCGCTGACAATAGTTTCTGCTTTGCAAACAGTTACTGCATTGCCAAGTTGAGAATTAAGCTCATCAATATCACCTAAAAGGATTATAAAAGGATGAGATTTAGATACTCTTTCTCCATTACCCAGGCTTGTCTTTCCTTTGTCTCCAGACTTAGTAGTTACTTTAGATATTCTCATACTAAAAAAATAATAAACTGACTATACCAAATAGTGGAAATAGTATAACTAATGAATATAGGAAATACCCAAAAAAAGAAGGCATTTCTATACCCGAAGATTCTGCAATAGACTTGACCATAAAATTAGGGGCATTTCCTATGTAAGTGTTTGCTCCCATAAAGACTGCTCCAGCTGAAATTGCTAAGAGGGTTTGTGATAATTCACCCATAAGAACCTGCGCATCGCCTCCAGCGGTATTAAAAAATACCAGGTAAGTAGGTGCGTTATCAAGGAAACTGGATAAAATCCCAGTTAACCAGAAATACATATTATTCACTGGACCAGAATCACTAGAAACAGAATTAATCACTCCAGCTAGTGCTCCTGAGGTACCTGCCTTAAGAATTGCAATTGCAGGAATAATTGTAATAAAAATACCAGCAAAAAGCTTGGCCACTTCTTGGATAGGAAACCAGGTATACTCATTTGCTTGTCGAATCTCTTTTGCAGTGTATTTCCAGCTTGCATAAGCAAGGCATAATAACAAAATATCTCTAATAATATTCTGAAGCTCTACATGAACATGATAAACGGTAAATTCAATATGAGGTTTCCAAAAACCGCTTAATAATACAGAGCATACAACACCAACAATTAATAACAAGTTAAATGACCCTTTTAACCCTATCTTTTCGCTACTAGTAGAAGTTGGTAATTCGCCTTCTTTTTTATATTGAACTGTATCGTAGATGTAGAAAATTATGAGAAGGGAAACTACCATAAACAGCATAGGTATAAACATTGCCTTGGTAGTCCAAAAGAAATCTACACCTTTAAGAAAACCTAAAAATAAAGGCGGGTCACCTAATGGGGTTAATGAGCC
>JAYZHP010000138.1:0-3618 GCA_036166415.1 Fidelibacterota bacterium
TCAATATCGCTATCAGTTTTAATGGGTTTTTTAATACTATAAATGATATAGAATAACAAACTATTAACAAAAAACGCTCCCTCAAACTTGCTTAATCGACCATCTAAAGAAAAAAGAATAAAAATAACGCAAGAAAGAATGTATATATATAAATCCCGCTTGATTAAAGAATAATTAAGCGATATTGGAAAAATAAATGCACTCAATGATAGCACCAGTCCAACATTTGCAATATTAGATCCTATGGCATTACCCACTGCAATTGAAGGGCTTCCTTGTAAAGCAGCGTTAAGGCTTACCAATAGCTCAGGAAGAGATGTCCCGAAGGCTACTATCGTCAAGCCTATAACTAAAGTGGATATTCCATATTTTTCAGCGACAGCTACTCCACCTTTGACTATCCATTCAGAGCCAAAATAAAGCATGAGCGAACCTAGAAATAATACAAAAATACTTTCGGTCATAAATAAAGTTTATTTTTATTTATAAATTGCCAAACTGATTCAGTTACCATGTACCGAATAGTTTTGTCTTTAACCCATCTTTTCCTAATAGCGGTTGATGATATTTCAATTCGAGGGATACTTGCAAATTGAATTTTAGATAAAATCCAATTTGGAATATCCGAAGGACGAAAACCAGGCCTAATTGCTACAATGACTCTTGATTCATTTATTATTTTTTCGGGATCTTTCCAGTTACGAAACTGCTTTAGAGAGTCACTGCCAATTAAATAAAAAAGGTTATTTGATTTTATATTATTTTGCTTCTTGTAATCGATAATAGTGTCAATAGAAAAAGAAAGTCCTTTTCTTTGAATTTCAATATCCGATAAACTAAAGTTTGGATTTTCTTTAATAGCAATTCTTAGCATATCCAATCGATAATCAACTGGGGAAATTTCATGACCATTTTTATGTGGAGGTTTATAGGCTGGTACAAATACAATTTTGTCAAACTTTTCTGCTTCAAATATAGTTTGAGCTATGATCAAATGTCCCAGATGAGGTGGGTCAAAGGTTCCGCCAAATAGACAAACTTTCATTCTAATTCGATCCTATCAAATACACGACTTTGAACAAACCACTCATCAACTAGATCATCCATATTTATATCTTCAATAGAAATACGATTGGTCTGATAGTAATTTTTTGCTAGATCAATTTCATTTCTCTCAATATAGCAGGCGATAGTTTTTAAGTGAGCCATTTCGATATATTCAGTGTCGTAGTATAATTCTATAACCTGCTTAAATGCCAATAATGCTGCTCTATACTCTTCCATTTTCATATAAAGAATACCAGATTGATAGGCTTTTTCAGATAGTTTATTCCTCAATATTTTAATATCAGCTTCTGCCTTTTGTCTTTCGCTAGAATCAGGATAATCATCTATAAACTCCTGTAATTTTTCTAGTGCTTTTTCGCTATATGTTTGGTCATTAAAATATTTAGGAGATAAAATTAAATAGGCTTCACAAATTCGATACCTAGCCTTTTCAATAAATGGACTAAATGGCATCCTACGAATTAATCGATCATATTCTGATATTGCTATTAGATAATCTTTTGAATAAAAAAAGGATTCACCAAGATAGAAAAGTGCATCATCCCCAAGTTCAGTATGTGACGCTCCAATTACTACAGTATTGAAATAGTCTTGTGCTTTGATATATTTCTTTTTTGCTAGCGCTATCTTTCCATTTTCAAACTCACTATTATAATCAATTTCCTTTCTACCGCTATTACTTGAACAGGAAATTAGAATACTAAATATTAAAAATAGAAATTTTCTTGCGGTTTGTATGTTATAATCAATCATAATCTAGTTCACGAATTTACCATGATAAAATCAGTTGAACACGACCTTCATTAAAAAGGCTGTAAGGATTAACTTTGAAAGTATATTTATTTTTTTTTGAATTATCTAGAGTGGAATTTAATACTGTTTCAATGCCACTAATTAAATGATTTATCATAATTGCAGAAATTGCATATCTAGCATAATGCGAGTAACGATTACTATCATAGCGTAGATTTCGATAATAATTTTTTCTTTTTGTTAGAATTATTGATTCAACATTTCCCTTTTTTTGAGAATACCAATTACCCTCAGAGTCAAAAGGATCATCATATTCATCATCCCATCCACCAACAAATTGATCGTATTTACCAATATTTTCATAAAAATCCCTATCTCTAACAACTAAAATATCTGACCATGAATATTGCTGCACTAAACTTTCTAAATTATCAGTGTAGTAATAATTTCCATCAATCACCAATCCAAGCTTATGTGTTCCAATGATTATTTCATTCCATTTGTTTGGAAAAATAATTTTTGTATTATTATACCAACGATTTAAGCTCCAGTGATTATCTGCAAAATTTTCAAAGTCAAATCTGATACTTTCTGATTTTTTACGATATTCTAAAGTAGAATTAATAGCCAATAATTCTATTCCAAAAAATAATAAAGGTTTCCACATTGGATCATTTTTTGATAATTGACCCCATCCAGGAATAATCAATGATTTTAACATATCCGATGAGTAAGCTGTTTCTGCCGTATCTTGTTTAAATTGATAGTGACCTAGATCATAAATATCATATTGTGAAAACACAGTAGCAATTAATAGTAGATTGGTTACAATAATTTTCATTTAAAACCCGAATAAAACATTAAAATAAAACCTATCTTCATCACCATATAAAATATTCTCACCATTGCCAATATCATTATAAAATATATCTTTAGGTTGATGATATTCAATCCCTATTGCCGTAGGATAATTATAAAAAGAATACCCAGATATTCTAATTTGAATTCCTGATGATCTCTTTTGCTTAAAGTTATTATCTCTATGCCATACGTCACCAAATTGATTTTCCAATCCAAATGACATATTATTAATAGATACTGCTCCAAAAGTATAATTTTTTTCTTTAAATAGTGGAATGCGAATACCAATACTTGCAATCATTAAATCAGTTCCCTGAAGACTGTAATATGGATAGCCTTTTATTCCTGGAGAACCACCACCGAAAAAATGAAAGAATGAATCTGCTTTGGGATTTGAAATAGACCCAATTTTTGCACTAAGATAGCCCGACCAGTCATTTGTATAAGGTATATCTAAGGAATAGTCGGTTTCAATTTGTGATCGAATCAGATTATGATCATTATAAATTGAAGTAAGCGTACCCGAATCCGATAAATCCAATCCATCTATAAATTGATTTAATTCATTTATTACTGAAATATGTAATCTATAACCTATTGGGTTAATATTTTGATCAACACGGCGCTTATAGTTTTGAATATTCCAATTAATTCCAAATTGTTTTCCTTTATAGTAGTCATATCCAAAACCAGATTTTAATTCAGGCTTTTCACGAACGCTCTCTTTAATTGAAGCCCGATATTGAGACCAACTACCAAACAATTCAATCTGACTACCATATAAAGGCATACGCATACCAGCTTTAAATTCTAACAGTCTAAACTTGATATTATTGTCAAGATTGTAAGCTGAATAGCTAGTTTTTTCCTCAGTATTTCGAGTCATATAGTAGGTTTCAAAAAATAAGGTTGGATATAAATGTCTATATTCCATAA
>JAYZHP010000139.1:0-2611 GCA_036166415.1 Fidelibacterota bacterium
ACCATGGCGCTGGTTTTGTTAATAAGCCCGTAGCTGGAGTAGACTTCAATCGCAATGGTAGAGGTGAGGTTGTGCTAAATATGATGTCAGCCACAGATGGAAGAACGCAGATTCAAATTATGGAGTATAGTGAAACATCAGTTAAGCTATCTGTGGATAGAGAGCTAACGATCATTACTCCTGAGGATTATAAGTTAAGCCAGAACTATCCAAATCCATTTAACCCAACGACAACAATACAGTATACGCTCCCAATGAGGGATAAGATTACTGTCACTGTTTATAATATGTTGGGACAAGAAGTCGTTCGTTTATTAAACAACGAAGAAAAACCAGCTGGTACCTATCAGCTTTCTTGGAACGGTATGGATAAGAATGGTGTTCAAGTGTCTAGTGGAATGTATATTTATTCCATGAGTTCACCGCATATGCGTAAGACTATGCGTATGACATTCTTGAAATAATAACTTATTTATTATTGATTAAAAAAGGCTCTCTATTTTAGAGAGCCTTTTTTTTTATCAAGAACTTCCTAGCGCGAATTAATAAATAGATTAAGTAAATTTGATGTATCATGAAAAATAAATTATTCCCTTATTTATTTGGATTGCTAATGATTCAGCAATTAAGCGGGCAGTTTCTAGATACGGCAAGCCCATTACAATTTGATGGTTCGGGAACATTATCTAAGACCATTTATGGGTTTTCATTAACAGGGAGATCCATTGCACTAAAAGAACCTATATCCATCGAAGGTGCAGCACTAAGATTTAACGGCGAAGCAACTTCAGACATTTGGATTCAGTATGTTTATCCCAGTGGTCAATTATCTAATAAATATCCTGCTAAGCTATTTCAAGAGCCCAATAGTAATAGGTTCATTGCCTCGGTTTTACACGCTTCAGAAAAACCAGTGATTGGGATTCGCTATATTGCAGAATCTAATTCAAATATAAGATTTCTTAATGGCGGTATCTACAGCCCCTTAGAAAATGAGAATTATGAACCAAATAATTCTATGCCTCCAATGCCAAAAATTTCTGATGTAGATAAGCCCAAGATAATTTCTCGATCTGAATGGGGTGCCCGTAATCCAAAGTATGATTATTCCAATCATCCTTATTTCAACAAAATGACTTTGCATCACGCAGCTGGATGGGCGGCTACAACCTTAGATGAAGGAAAAAAAGCCGTGAAATCTATCCAAGAATTTCATCAAGATGGAAGAGGATGGAGCGATATAGGATATCATTTTTTGGTGGATATGGCAGGTAACATTTATCAAGGAAGACCAGAAACTGTTTTAGGAGCACATGTTGGGGGAGCCAATACAGGAAATATAGGTGTTTGTATTTTAGGGTGTTATCATCCGCCCGAAACCAGTATCCCATGTAATGATGAAATGACTTATAATTCAGAACAATCTTTAATTCAACTCTATGCCTGGATATCGGATACCTATGGCGTAGAGCCTAAAGTATTAAAAGGCCATAGAGACTATTTTGGTAACACATCTTGCCCTGGGAATAATGTATGGTCTATGCTTCCACAGCTGCGCTCTGAGATCGCTTTATTTATATTGTATGGATTTCAGCCAACACGATTTGCTTTATTTCAAAATTATCCTAATCCATTTAATTCCTCTACGACGCTTCATTATGATTTGCCAGAGCCTGCCCGTGTATCGGTTATTATTTATGATGTGTTAGGCTCTGAGGTGATTAGGCTTATTGATCAGGATCAGCATTATGGATATAAGAAAATTATCTGGGATGGCAAAAATGCTCAAGGCAATCTAGTTTCACCTGGTATCTATTTCTATAGAGCTGAATTAGGCGAGCTCATTGAGACCAAAAAAATGGTTTTATTAAAATAAACCATGTGGAAGCAGCAAGAGATACTACTTCCTTCTTTTTCAAGAGGGTTTCATATCATTACTTCTTATGTTACGGAAGCTGTGCCTGATATGAAAAATTTCTCTGTCGGCATGATGCATCTATTTATTAAACACACCTCAGCATCTATTGCAATTAATGAAGGCGCAGACCCATCGGTTCGTATTGACTTTGAAACACATTTTAATAAGCTGGTACCTGAAAATTCCCCTGATTTTATTCATAACGCCGAAGGTCCAGATGATATGCCAGCCCATATTAAATCAGCGATATTAGGTTCATCATTAGCGATTCCAATTACGAATGGAAATATCAACCTTGGTACTTGGCAGGATATATACCTCTGCGAGCATCGAAACCATGCAAGTGGGAGAAAATTGATTATTTCGATAGAAGGTCAATAAACTAGATAATAAAGTTTTTATACTATAAGCTATATTCACTAAATTTGGACTTATTATTTAACTTATTACAATGCAATCAGTCAAATATTGTATATGAAAACAAAAAGAGGATCTTAGAGGTGCGGAAAAAAATAATTTTTATCACATTATTTTCAATATCATCAGTTATTCTTGCTCAGCGAGGCGGCAGACACGGCGGGATGAGCAAGCAAGGCCAAATGGATCCTAGTAAGGCTCCAAAGATTGGTCAGGTCTATGGTACAGTAGTCGATTCAGTTTCTGGCAACCCAATACCCTATGCTTCTGTATCGA
>JAYZHP010000140.1:0-19518 GCA_036166415.1 Fidelibacterota bacterium
ATGGCAACATTCCACCAATAAATAGACCTGCCATTACTGCGGGGTTTGAAATATCAATTCCTTTATCGATAATTCCGCTCTTAACCATATAAGCAGCAAATAAGGCTAATGTTGTTAATGCTGCAGAACCTATCGCAAAACCTTTTCCAATTGCAGCGGTTGTATTTCCTACAGCATCTAATTTATCTGTTCTTTCTCGAACTTCATTAGGAAGTTCAGCCATTTCAGCAATACCACCCGCATTATCAGAAATTGGTCCATATGCATCTACTGCAAGTTGAATTCCTGTATTAGCAAGCATGCCTAGTGCGGCCATTGCCACACCATAAAGTCCTGCAAAGTAATGCGCACCAACTATGCCAGCAGCAATAATAAAAATAGGTCCAGCGGTTGATTGCATACCAACACCAAGGCCAGCAATAATATTTGTAGCAGGTCCCGTTAATGACTGACGCGCAATAGATAGAGTGGGTGAAGTATTGGTCCCTGTATAGTGTTCGGTTATCATACCAATGCCAAGCCCTGCAAATAGGCCAATTGTTGAAGCCCAGAAAACACCTAAGCTTGTATACGTATTATTACCTAAAATAAATGAATCAGGTAAAAGATTTGTAATCAATAAATACATAACAACAACCATGATTCCAGATGACCCAAATTCACCAATGTTTAAAGCTTTTTGAGGATTTCCACCTTCTTTAACAGATACAAGAAATGTGCCGATAATTGAAACCACAATTCCAGAAGCTGCTATAACCAAAGGCAGTAGAACAAAAGATGCATCGAATGAGCCAAATGATAAAATAGTAGCTCCGAGCACCATTGATCCAATAATTGAACCAACATAAGATTCAAATAAATCAGCACCCATTCCAGCGACATCACCAACATTGTCACCTACATTATCTGCAATAGTGGCAGGATTTAGCGGGTGATCTTCTGGAATTCCCGCCTCTACTTTTCCAACCAGGTCAGCGCCAACATCAGCTGCTTTGGTATATATACCTCCCCCAACTCTTGCAAAAAGAGCAATGGATGAAGCGCCTAATGAAAAACCAGAAATGACATTTAAAATCTTATTATAGTCTCCATCAAAATATGAAAGATAAAACATTAAGAGAACGCTGAGCCCTATTACGCCAAGCCCAACTACTGAAAGACCCATAACTGATCCACCAGTAAATGCCACATTTAAAGCGGGAGCTAGTCCGGTTCGTGCTGCATGTGTGGTTCTATTATTTGCCTTTGTTGCAACACGCATTCCTAAAAATCCAGCTAAGCCTGAGGCTGATGCTCCAATAATAAACGATAATGCTACAAGTGCACTTGATCCCTCTTTATTATAATTTGCAAAACCTAATAGGCATGCAACTACTAATACAAATATCGCCAATACCCTGTATTCCGCCTTAAGAAAAGCCATCGCTCCTTTAGCAATATCTTGACCAATACGTTCCATTTTTTCGGTACCTTGATCTTGCTTATTGATCCAACTTGTCTTCCAAAATGCAAATAACATTGCGATTATTCCTGAACAAGTTGCTAAATACAAAAGATTATCCACTAAATACTCCTAGGTTTAAATTGATTATCAAGCATTAAATTGATTCATTGTTTTGTTTAATCCATTATTTATTATGGATTCCGCAGCATCAGCAGCTTTTACTATCACTTCATTTGCCAATACTTGATCTTTTTTTCTAAAGTTCTTTAAAACATATTCTTCAGCTGGTCTTAGGTTTTTGCCAGCGGCAATCCCAAATCTGATTCTAGGAAATTGGGTATTTCCTAATCGATAGATAATTGATTCCATCCCTCTATGACACCCATCGCCTCCTGAGGGTTTAATCCTTAAGCTTCCTAATGGTAAATCAACATCATCAAATATGACATAAAAATTTTCTAATTTCAAATTCCATCTTTTTATAATGGACTTTATAATTATGCCACTATTATTCATACCAGTGGTTGGTTTAATTAGTAACACTTTGCTATCATTTCTTTCAGCATAGACATAATCACTATCTCCAGGAAGAAAATTAATTTTCCATCTTCTGCATAGCTCATCTAATACCCAAAATCCCGCATTGTGCTTCGTATCTGCATAATGATTACCAGGATTACCTAGACCCACAAATGAAATCATTACTCCTCTTTTGAATCTCCTTCAGATGAATCATCTTTTGCCTTTTCATCTTTTTCTGATCCCTTATCACCATCTGTTCCTTCTTTTGCATCTGCTGATTCTTCTCCTTCTGCTGGTTCTTCTCCTTCTTCAAGCTCATCTTCTTCTTCAACTTCTGGTTCAATTTCAGCTTTTGGAGGAGCACAAATAGCAATTGTAGTATCTTCGGCTGAGACAAGTACTGTATCATCAGGAAGTGAAATATCAATAGCGGTTATAGTCCCATTTAATTCTAAGTTAGTAATATCAACATCAATACTATCTGGTACATCTGTAGGGAAGCACTCCAGCTCTATTGAAGTTGCTGCTTGAGATACAATACCGCCTTCAACAGCTCCAACAGCATCTCCAGTTAAATTAAGAGGGATGCTAAATTTCATTTTTACATCTCTTCTGACTCGTAATAAATCGAGATGTATTATCTCTTCGGTTACAGGGTGATATTGCGCTTCTTTTACTGTAACATAAATTGTGTTTCCATCTAATTCCATCTCAAAAACATGCTGCCCTGACTGTATTGCTTGATGCAAAACTTTTTTATCAATGGACATGTTTTGATTTGATTCACCTTTGTAATAATAATTAACTGGTATTTTGCCGCTCCTTCTTAAAGAACGCGCAGCTGCATTCCCAGTTTGTTCTCTTTGCTCTACATCAAGTTTAAAAAATGATTCCATAATATTTACCTAAATTTAAAATTCAAATAGTGCGCTAACTGATTTACCATCATAAACGCGTTTTATTGCTTCTGCAAAAACTTCTGATACTGTAACAATTTGCATATTGTGTAATTTTTTATTTTCAGGAATAGAAACTGTATCTGTTACAATAAGCTTACTTATCTTTGATTCTTTTATTCTATCAATTGCTGGTCCAGATAATACCGCATGTGTAGCAACTGCAGTAACGCTCTTGGCGCCATTTTCAATTGCTGAATTCGCCGCGTTCACAGTGGTCCCTGCTGTATCTATCATGTCATCAATAATTAATACATCTTTATTATCTAAATCACCAATAAGGTGCATAACTTCAGCTTTATTTGGGGCATATCTTCTTTTATCAATTAGAGCGAAATGCATGCCAAGTTTTTTGGCATAAGACTGACTCATCCTAGCAGAGCCTACATCTGGAGATAGTACTACAGATTTTTTTTCATCAAGCCCTAGTGATTTAATTGCGTCAAGCAGAACCATTCTGCTATATAAATGATCAAAAGGGATTGTAGCAAATCCTTGAATTTGGGTAGAGTGTAAATCCATAGTAATAATTCGATCTGCACCCGTTGCTGTAATTAGATCAACCATAACCCGTGATGATATTGGAACGCGAGGATTGTCCTTTCTATCTTGTCTCCCATAGCCAAAATAAGGAACAACTGCAGTCACAGTTTTTGCCGAAGCCCTAACAGCTGCATCAATAATTAATATTAATTCCATAATATTCTCTGAAGGGCTATTTGTAGGTTGAATAATGAAAACATCACAACCCCTTATGTTTTCTTCAAACTGAAGCCATAGCTCACCATCAGAAAAGGTTTTTATGGTTAACTTTCCAAGGTCCTTGCCTAAATAATTTGCAATATCTTTGCCAAGTGCAATATTACTTCGACCAGAAAATATTTTTAATTGATCATTCATAATTTTATTGCTGGGGCGTAGGGACTCGAACCCCAACCGCCGGGACCAAAACCCGGTGTCCTACCATTAGACGACGCCCCAGTACATATTCTTTGTTAATTTATGAAAAGGGTGGATTCGAAAAAAAGTTAGACAGGATTTGCTAGAATGGTTAAGTGCGAATTATGGAAAAATGACTCAGCTTTTTCTAGTTTAGCCTCATCGTCAAAAATTCCATACACAGTCGAACCACTTCCCGACAGACTGGCAAATTTTGCACCGCTATCTAATAACTTATTTTTAATAGCTCCAATCTCTGGATATGCAGGAATCACAATCTTTTCAAAATCATTCTCAAAAAACTCAAATGAGAGAAAATTATTTCTCTTCAAGTCCGCGAACTTAGCTATATTGTCTTCAGAATTCAATTTATTTTTTACCTTACTATATGCCCATTTTGTACTAATTGAAATATCTGGGATTACTAATAATAGATTATCAGTTAAATTGAAATTAATTGGGGTCAGCTTATATCCGGTTTCCTCACCAATTTGAGAACCCCCTCTAATAAAAAATGGGACATCAGCTCCAATATTTGAACCAATTTTTTCAAGAATATTTTTTTTCAATCTAAGACTATAAAGTGAATTTAATCCTTTTAACATAGTGGCAGCGTTTGCTGAGCCCCCTCCAATACCACTACCTGTTGGTATTTTTTTATCTATATTTATTACAACGCCCAGGTCTTTATTTACTTCTTTGCTCAATAAATCATATGCCTGATAACATAAATTTGACTTATCCATGGGGATCCATTCAACATTGGATTGAATGGAGCAACCTTCTTTCTTCTTTTTAATTTGAATTATATCACCAAAATCAATTTCCTTATATAGTGTTATAATATTATGCATTCCATCTGGGCGTTGATTTAAAATCTTTAAGCCCAAATTCACTTTTGAGTTTGATTTTAATATCATTAATTAATTATTATTAATTAATGTTGCGATAGCTTGACAAGCAATTCCTTTGCCTTTACCAATAAACCCTAGGTGGTCAGTAGTAGTCGCTTTTATTGAAATTGAAGATTTGCCTATGTCAATATTACTTAAAATATTGCTTTTCATTTCTTCAATAAAATTTGAAATATTGGGTTTCTGTAGAATAATAACTGAATCAATATGATTAACAGTGAAGTTATCTTTAATCACTTCATTGTAAATAGTATTCAACATTTTAAGGCTGCTATAATTTTTCAATCGAGCGTCACTACTAGGGAAAAAATTGCCTATATCACCTTGGGCGGAAGCCCCTAAGATTGAATCAATAATAGAATGCACCAATACGTCTCCATCTGAATGCCCAACTATTCCGTAATCAAATTGTATTTTCACGCCACCCAAAATCAATTGTTCACCTTTTTTTAATTGATGAACGTCATAACCAATTCCTACTTTATACATTATTTCATATGATTAAATAGCGCTTCGGCTACTATCCAATCTTCCTTCGTTGTTATTTTAAAATTGATAGATCTATCATTAATAATTTTTACCTCATAACCGGCTTTTTCTAATAGAATGGCGTCATCTGTGCCAATTATGTTTTCTTTATCAGCATAGCTATAGGCACTTAAAAGGGCGTTCTTTAAAAAAACTTGGGGGGTTTGAACCTGCCATATTTTTTCTCTATCTATGGTATTAGTAATTACATTGTTTGAAGCTTCTTTTAGAGTATCGGTAGATTTATTCCCAACAATAACAGCGTCACAATCCTTTAAAGATGAGATCGTTTTTTCTATTAGTTCTTTTTGGATAAACGGCCTAACTGCATCATGAATACAAATACATTTGGATTGGTCATTAATTTCTTTTAAAGCATTTTTAATAGAGCCTTGCCTAGTTGATGAACCCTCAACAATTATCATAGGCTTCGTTGAATTAATTGTTTTAACAACTGAATTAATAATATTTATATCATCTTTAGAAACAGCTATGATGATTTCATCAATCATTTTTGAAGAAATAAATGGTAAAAGCGTATAATGTATCAATGGCATTCCATTGATTTCTTTAAGTTGTTTTTTTTCGCCAAATCTTAATCCAGATCCAGCGGCTGGAATAATCGCAGATGTAATCATGAATTCAAATGCTACATAATTAACATTGCATCACCATAACTTAAAAACCTATAATTGTTTTTCTTTGCTTCTCTGTATGCTTTCATAATGAGATCTCGATGGCAAAATGCGGAAACCATCATTAGCAATGTGCTTTTTGGTTGGTGAAAATTAGTGATCATTGCATCAACCATCTTAAAATCATATGGCGGATAAACAAACTTATCTGTCCAGCCACGTTTAGGAGAAACTTGAAAACCTGAAACTGCAACGGTCTCTAATGAGCGGACAGTTGATGTGCCAACAGCAAAGACTTTTCTTCTTCTTTTTTTTGTTTCATTGATCTTAAGGGCAGTTTGTGGTGAAACCTCGAAATATTCAGAATCCATTTGATGGCGATTCAAATCTTCTACTTGAACAGGTCGAAATGTTCCTAGTCCAATATGTAGTGTAGTATGAGCGGTTTTAGCTCCTTTTTTATGGATTCTACTAATCAAGCCATCTGTAAAATGCAATCCAGCTGTTGGGGCAGCTACGGCTCCTCTTTGTTCTGCAAACACAGTTTGATACCTAATTTTATCTTTTGGTTCAGATTCACGCTTTATATATGGCGGAAGTGGAGAAATACCGACCTTATCTATAACTTCATAGATATCTTCATTTTCATATTCAAACCTTACTACACGCCCACCAGATATTGTATTATCAATTACGTCACAATAAACATTTTTAGTAAACATTAATTTATTTCCGATGCGTACTTTTCTTGCAGGTCGAACCATAACTTCCCACAGATCATTTTCAAGCTCTCTTAATAAGAAAACCTCCACCTTTGCCTCAGTGCGATCCTTGTTTGCATATAGCCTTGCAGGAAAAACTTTGGTATTGTTTGTAATTAATAAATCATTTTTTCTGAGATATTCAGGAAGATTGGAAAACGTTTTGTGTTCGATTTCGCCAGAGTCTTTATGTATTACCATAAGCTTAGACTGGTCTCTTCGTTTTGCTGGATATTGTGCTATATATTTCTCTGGTAATGGATAATCAAAATCTGCGAGTTTCCATTTTTTCTTTTTTTCAATCATTCAAATAACCTTTGTTGTTTTTTTGTTATAGTTTTTCCTAAATGTGTATAGGATTTTTCTTGGGCGATGCGCCCTCGGTTGGTCCGCTGAATAAATCCTTCTTTAATTAAATATGGTTCATAAACATCTTCAATCGTTGTAACATCTTCGCTTACTGCAACCGCAAGGGAGTTGAGCCCTACTGGACCACCACTGAATTTATCAATTAATGTTTCAAGAATCATTCGATCCATTGAATCAAGTCCGTATTGATCAATTCCAAGAGATGATAATGAATCCTTTGCAACGGATGCATTGATTTTACCATTGGCTTTTACTTCGGCATAGTCACGTGTTCGTCTTAATATACGATTAGCAATTCTTGGTGTTCCCCTTGATCTACTAGCGAGTTCTAATGCGCCATCTTTATCTATTTCAACATCCAAAATTTCAGCAGAGCGTTTAATTATTTCATATAAATCATCGGTTTCATAATAATCGAATCTAAGTATCACACCAAAACGATCTCTTAAGGGGGAAGTGAGGCTTCCCAGGCGTGTTGTTGCTCCAACCAGAGTAAATGGCTCCACGTTCAATTGAACACTTCGTGCGCTTGGACCTTTATCAATCATAATTTCAATTCTATAATCTTCCATAGCTGAATAAAGATATTCTTCTACAATTGCATTTAACCGATGAATTTCATCAATAAAAAACACATCTTTATCTTCAAGGCTTGTAAGTATTCCAGCTAAATCACCTGCACGATCTAGTACCGGTCCAGAGGTTTGTTTTATATTAACGCCAAGTTCCCTAGCGATGATGATTGAAAGAGTAGTTTTGCCTAACCCTGGTGGGCCAAAAAAAAGAACGTGATCTAGTGATTCACCACGCTTATTTGCTGCTTCAATATAAAGTTTTAGGCTATCTACTATTTCCTTTTGACCAATAAACTCGTTCATTTGATTTGGCCTAAGAGATTTTTCTACTGCTAAATCTTCATCAAACGGCTGGGGGTCATTAATATGGATTTCGGTCAAATTTGGCTCAAAATAGATAAAATATTAATAAAAACGTAGTTGGAACCTACAAAAATGATTCAAGGTCGTCAAATTTTCAACATTATGAGGGTAGTGATTTTTTAATTAATTCTAGTCTTTTAGGTCGTTCATTGGCAAACTTTATAATTCCATCCATGATGCTTTTGCTATCAAGTTTTGATTCAGCAACAATCTCATCAACCGATCCACCCGTTCTCCATCTATTGTCAAAATCTGGGCTCATGCTGTATTGTTCAACTATTTTATTTGAAATCCATTTATGCATCAACCGTAATGCGCCATTTGTAATGACCATAGAGTCTGACCATTCTGTATGGCTTATTATATTTTCTTGATAATCTTTTGATTGTTTAGAAAATAATTCCCAGGAAATAGCTGATACTATTTTTACGTTTGGGCCGTTTTGTTTTAATTGATCAATTAAGCTAACTACGGAACTCGTTGAGCTAGTGCCCCTAACAATAATCACTCCCATTTTTTCTTTATCATTATTATAGTCTTTAATAATGTAAGCACCTTTAGATGCATCAAGGTGTGATGCCATACCTAATTTTTTACGATCAGGAATTTCCACTGGTGGCCTGGTAAGGTGTAATGCGACTATTGGAACATCAGTAGATAAGGCAGCAGCAAGCGAAGGTGCAACTTCATTGTGCTCCCATGGGTGTAGATTAATTATATGGCCATCAGGAAATAATTGCGTCACACCTGGAGCAAAAATACCAAAGTGCGTTCGACTATCTTCTGCAGTCTCGGGCCCCGAATGACCAGCAATCCAAATTAATTTACCAACTTTTAAATTTGAATCCTGGGCAAGTTGGCTAAATAACCTGATAGGGCCATATTTTAAATAACTAAATGAGCCATAAGTGCTCATTGCACCATAGAAACCATTAAACGCTTCGTATGGTTTTTCATCAAAGTTAACTGTTGCTAATCCAGCAAGCATTCCAGAATTAGTGAATTCTGTGATTCCCTGCGGAATCAGAGGGCTTTCTTGGTTTGTTTTATAATTATACAATCCTAGATCTTTTGAGCCTTCAAATCCTTTTGCAAACCCTGAGATATTAGTAGAGTCTGCTAAATCTGCACTCATTGCTATAACAAGAGGTCTTCCATATTTATCTATAGAGCGTGAATTTATATAGCTAGCATATTTTGATAAACCGACTCTATTTGGAGCTTTAGTTCCTGGGTCTACAAATAAGGTTTCTGGTAATGAATTAACGTTAAAAAGTTTTGAATCATCAGCTGGATTTTTTATTGTGATTTTGCAATCATCTAATTTTTCAGGAACTGACTCACCTAATTCAATTAAAGTATCTGCTAAATAATCGACTAATTCCTGGTTTGAATGAAGCACGGAAAACACAGTGTCAAAATAGGATTTAGCCTGATGTTCTTGTGCCTCGCGGTTAGAAGCTTCAGCTTCAGCAAAACCATTAAATTCTATATTATATTTTTCAGCAAAATCCTCTTTTGTTTTCCAAAAAAGTTCTGAATTTCGTTTATGCGGAGAACCATGACTTGCATAATCTTTTTTGTGATATCCTCTTCCTTTTATTCCTTTTCCGTAAATCACCTTGGGGGTATTGGAATCCGCATTTTCTACTAATAATTTGTGATAGGCATTTGTAAGCTCATCCCAATCCTCTACATTTGATGCTCCTTCAACATGCCATCCATGCGAACCGAACCAATCATTGGGTGAACCATAAACAATTGAGCTAAAAGGACGTGCATCAATACCAAAATCATTCCAATCAACAAAATAAATCAAATTACCCAAACCAAGACCCCATGCGGAATTGATTGTTTCATGGGATGCGCCCGTTGTTAGGCCACCCTCTCCCTCAAATGCAAAAACTTTAACCTCCGGAGTTTTTGCTAATTTTAAAGCAAGAGCTTCTCCAGCAGCAGCAGGTGAACCATGGCCACTTGGCCCTGTATTAAATTTAAAAAATAATGTTTTGCCTTCCATTTCAGCATGGCCTGGTAGGCCTTTATTATTTCTCAAGGTAATTAAATCTTCCCAGACTAATTGAAAATCTTCACCTTTATGATGAGTGTATTTTTCCAATTTTGTTTGTTTATATTTAATTCTTAGAGCTTCGTTTAATACTGCAAGAGTCGCATATACAACAGGGTTTGTGTGTCCTGCTACCAAAACATATCGATCGGCAAATCTTTTTCCTGCATCTCTAATATCCCACCTCATTGCACCAGAAAGTAAAGTTGTTACCATCGCATGTACTTTAGATCTGGAGCCTCCAGGATGTCCAGACTGGCGCAAGTTAAGCATTATATCAATGCATTGGTCTATTAGGTCCTTAGTGACTTCCCAATACTTATAATATTGATTAAGATCTTTTGGGTTTTTCATTATGCTGCCTTTTTCTTCTTTATTATTTGTTTTAGAAATTCACCAGTATAGGATGATTTATGATTGATTATTTCTTCAGGTGTCCCAGCAGCAATTAAATCACCCCCATCAACACCACCCTCAGGTCCAAGATCAATTATCCAATCTGCGCTTTTAATGATATCCAAGTTATGCTCTATCACAACCACTGTATTTCCTTTATCTACAAGTCTTTGTAAAACGCCTAGAAGTAATTTTACATCTTCAAAATGTAAGCCTGTTGTGGGTTCATCAAGAATATAAAATGTTTTATCTCGACTTGACTTGGAAAGCTCTGTTGACAGCTTAATGCGCTGTGCTTCACCGCCAGAAAGCGTAGTGGCTTGTTGGCCTAATCTAATATAGCCTAAGCCAACATCATTTAATGTAGTAAGTTTTTTCATTACCTGTGGAATATTAGTAAAAAAATTAAGCGATTCTTCAACAGACATATTTAGTATTTCTGCAATATTTTTATTTTTATATTTAATCTCAAGTGTTTCTCTGTTATAGCGAGCTCCTTTGCACACCTCACAGGTAACATACACATCTGGAAGAAAATTCATCTCAATCTTAATTATTCCATCACCTTCACAAGATTCACATCGACCACCTTTAACATTAAATGAAAATCTTCCTGGTTTATACCCTCTAATTTTTGATTCGGGTAATTGGGCAAATAAATCTCTAATAAACGTAAACACTCCGGTGTACGTGGCGGGATTAGATCGAGGTGTTCGCCCTATAGGCTTTTGATTTATATCAATCACTTTATCAAGATACTCTAAGCCTTCGACCTCTTTGTAAGGTAGTGGATATGCCCTGGATCCATTCAATTCTTTTGATAAAATCGGGTATAATGTTTCGTTTACTAAGGTGCTCTTTCCTGAGCCACTAACACCGGTTACCACAATAAATTTTTCAAGCGGGAACGTGGTATTAATTTCTCTGAGATTATTTCCTGAGGCTTGTTTTAAAGATATTTTTTTACCGTTTCCTATTCGCCGTTTCTTTGGAATAGTGATAGATTTTTTACCAGATAAATATTGACCAGTGATTGAAGAGGTTGAGTTGATTATTTCACTAGGGGTGCCTGAAAATACTATCTCTCCACCATGTTCTCCAGCACCTGGACCAATATCAATTATTTGATCAGCCTCTTCCATTGTTTCCTGATCATGTTCTACAACAATAATCGAATTCCCTAGATCTCTAAGTTTTTTTAATGAACCAAGTAAACGGTTATTGTCTCTTGGGTGTAGCCCAATTGAAGGTTCATCTAAAATATAAAGAACACCTACTAATTGACTGCCAATTTGTGTAGCAAGCCTTATTCTTTGAGCTTCCCCTCCTGAAAGCGTTGTTGCAGATCTATCTAATGTTAAATAATCAAGACCAACATCAATCAAAAAGCTGATTCGCTTTTTTACTTCCTTAATAATCTGATCAGCTATAGCTGTATCCATTTCATTTAATTTCATTTTATCGAAAAAATATTTAATCTCTTTGATTGGATATGAAGAAAGAGCACCTAAGCTCGTATTATTAACGGTGACAGATCTGGACTCTTTCTTTAGCCTAGATCCTTTACAATTAGGACAGGGTCTCATGCTCATAAATTGTTCTATCCAATCACGAATATGGTTGGACTTTGTTTGTTTGTACCTTCGCATAAGATTCGGAATTACTCCTTCCCACCCACCCGTGTAGGTACCGCTCCATCTTTCAGATGAATATTGCATTTTTAATTTTTTACTTCCAGTCCCCACTAAAAGTATTTCTCGAATTTTTGGATCAAGCTTATACCATGGCGTTGTAAAACTAAAATTATAATTTTTTGAAAGGCTTTTTAATATACTTCCATACCAATTACCCCTTGGTTGCTCGCCAAGCGGTAATATAGCTCCTTGAATTATTGACTTTGTTTTATCTGGAATAATCATTTCGGGGTCAATCTCCATATGAGAACCCAAACCATCACAATTTGAGCAAGCGCCATAGGGAGAATTAAACGAAAACATTCTGGCTGATAATTCCTCCATAGATACTTCACAATGGGGACATGAAAAATGCTCACTGAATAAATGGTCGCCATCAGGTAATTCATGGATTATAATCATACCCGTACCAATTTTTAAAGCAAGCTCTACAGATTCTGTTAAGCGATCCATATAATCTTCATCAAGAATTAATCTATCAACAACAATTTCGATTGTATGTTTTTTATTTTTGTTTAGCTGAATTTTATCATCAATATTTTTTATTTTTCCATCTATCCGTACCCGTAAAAATCCTTCTTTTTTCACATTAGAAAGTGCGCCTTTGTGCTCACCTTTTCGCCCTCTTACTATCGGTGCTAATATATTAATTTTTGTATTTTTTTTGAACTTCATGATAGAATCAACAATTTGCTGCACGGTTTGTTTTTGTATTGGCCTATTACATATCCAACAGTGAGGCTTACCTATATTGGCGTATAATAGCCTTAAATAATCATGAATTTCTGTAACCGTGCCAACTGTTGATCTAGGGTTTCTTGCAGATGCTTTCTGTTCAATAGATATTGCAGGCGACAAGCCTTCTATATAATCAATATCAGGCTTTTCCATTAGCCCTAAAAACTGCCTTGCGTACGAAGAAAGCGATTCAACATATCTTCTTTGTCCTTCAGCATAAAGAGTGTCAAAGGCTAACGATGATTTTCCAGATCCGGATAAACCCGTTACGACTACAAGCTTGTTTCTTAATATATCAACATTAACATTTTTTAAATTATGTTGTCTTGCGCCCTTGATTATTATTTTATCTATATTTGATTTCATAATTTTATAATTATAAGAGAATTTGATGCCGACCTAGAAGTTACGAATTTTCCTTTTCGTATCAAAAAAAGATTTAGTGGTTTATATACAAAAAAAGTTTGGTGTATTATTGATGAAATATTTTTAAAGAAAATGAAGACTTTATTAAATCAAATAATAATCGCCATGCCCCATATGCAAGATGAACGCTTTAGCAAATCCGTAATCTTCATTTGCGAACATAATAGTTATGGTGCAATTGGATTAATAATTAATAAAAGGATAGAAAAAAATCTAAGCTTGAAAATCATAAGTGAATTAAATAAAAAAATTGATTTTATAGTAAATAGTGATGTGTCGCTCTATTTTGGCGGTCCGGTATCTATAGAAAGGGGGATTGTTGTTCATGATAACAACATTATGATTAAAAACTCCGTTAAAATTTCAGATAATTTATTTATGTCGAGTCATATTGAATCAGTGAAAATGGTTCAATCAAATAAAAAATGTAAATATAAATTTATGATGGGATATTCAGGCTGGTCGCCAGGCCAACTAGAGTCTGAAGTGGAAAATGGAGACTGGATTATTCAAGAAACATCTTCCGATTTTGTATTTAATAATAGAGATGAGCAAATGTGGGAGCTTGCTATTGGTTCATATGGAATTGAGATTTCTAATTTGTCTGCTCAAGGTGGAAGCGCCTAGCTTTAACAAAATGAAGATCAATATAATAAATTATTTTTTGATCAGTGTGTATAAATGTTTTGCTTTATTGGACCTTCCAATCTGAAATTGACATCATATATGAAGTACTCAATTATATTTAAAGCTTTATTCTTAACCGCTACATTGGTATTTATAAGTAGTTGCAAAGATGATCCACAGCGCCACTTAGAGCTTGGAGAGTGGTATGCAAAAAAGGGGCTGGTTGAAGAAGCTATCCTTGAGTTTAAAGAAGTAACACGATTGTACCCTGCTTCTTTGAATAATCTCAATCGAGAGGATTATCAATCCTTAAGTAAAGCACACTATAATTTATCGCTAATGTATACTAAAAAAGGCTGGTGGGACTATGCCCTTAAGGAAGCAGAAAAATGTTTTCAACTTCAGCCAACTAAAGAAAATTTCGATTTATTAGATATAATAAAACAAAGGTCTGAATTAGAAAATTCTGAATCGTAGTTTAAATTGTGCCAGATCGGTGCTCTCCACCATCGCAATAAATTATTGAACAATTAATAAAATCAGCCTCGGGCTTTAATAGCATAGATATCGTTCCTGCTACATCCTCCGGGGTGGTAGTTCTTTGCATTGGGTTTCTTCTTTTTGTGTTTTCCACCCAATCTTCCCATCTATCGTTAATTTTTGTCAATGCTCTTGTAGGAGTAACTCCAGCTTGAACAGAGTTTGCTGTGATACCAAACTGGCCTAGCTCCCAACCAATTTGTCTAATAATTGCCTCCATTGCAACTTTAGCAACACTGACAGGTCCATAGCCTTCCATTGCTAAATAATTACCTTCGCTTGTTAAGCCTATTATCCTTGAGCCAGAACCCAAGAGTTCTTCGTTATATAGTTTTTGAGTCCAATATAAAATTGAATTACCCATAACATGAACGGTCATATCCATTTGTCTTTGTGTGACTGGCTTATCACCAAAAAAATTGGTTGTGGTTCCAAACGCAATCGAGTGAAGTAGTAGCTTTAGTTTTGACCCATTTGTTATTTCTTTTATTTGTGGTATAAATGAATCCATAGCTTCTTCTGAAGCTGCATTCGTATTAAAGTAATGACAGCGGCCATCTGTTAAACTTTGTACTTCATTAATTGTTTCTTCAGCTATTTTTTTTGCTTCACCACGATCAAAATGAAAAGCAATGATTCCGTAACCGTCTTTGGCTAATCGTTTAGCTGTTGCTGCACCGTGACCAGTAGACCCCCCTAACAATAAAACCCATTCTGACATATTTTCTCCTTTATTCAAATTAAAATTTAATGAAAAAAGTGATGAAAAAAACGACTTACAAAACAATGTCTTCTTTAATGTATTTTGAAAGTAAATTAAACCAATGAAGTGGATTAAAATATGATTAGAAAAAAACAGTTTTCTAAAAAAGATTTGCTAAACAGTGGAATTGGAAAATTATTTGAAAATCTTGACGGTAAACTTCCAATGCCTCCTATGTTAATGATGGATAAAATCATCAATATTTCTGATGAGGGAGGAGCATATGGAAAGGGTGAAATAGAAGCCGAACTAAACATAGATAAATCACTTTGGTTTTTTGAATGTCATTTTAAAAATGATCCTGTTATGCCAGGGTGCCTGGGTCTTGATGGTTTTTGGCAGCTACTTGGTTTCTTTTTAACTTGGACCGGCGGCACAGGAAAAGGGCGTGCGCTTGGAGTAAAAGATTTAAAGTTTAAAGGGCAGGTTCGTCCCTATCATAAAAAAATTACATATCATATTGATATAAAAAAATTCATTACTAGACCCACGCACATGGTTTGGGGAGATGCAGTGCTAAAAGTAAAAAATAAAGCAATTTATTTTGCTAAAGACCTTCAAGTGGGTCTTTTTGAAAGTCTTACTTGGGATTATGGGCAAGATCCTTCTGTTGACCCCTTTTAATTAATATATATTAAATATAAAATTATATGTCTCTAACTTGCGGAATAATTGGTCTGCCAAATGTAGGTAAATCAACAATTTTTAATGCTTTAACTTCTTCATCTGTTCCCGCCGAAAATTATCCTTTTTGTACTATTGAACCACATGTGGGAATAGTCCCACTTCCTGATTCAAGGCTAAATATATTAGAAAAGATTTACAATCCAGAAGTGGTTACGCCAGCTACTGTTGAATTTACTGATATTGCAGGACTAGTAAAGGGAGCGAGTACAGGTGAGGGTCTTGGAAATCAATTTTTAGGTCAAATTAGGCAAGTTGATACCATTATTCATGTTGTGCGCTGTTTTGAAGATGATAACATATCTCATGTTGAAGAGAATATTGATCCTATTCGAGATGTAGAATTGATTGAAACAGAATTGCTACTTGCTGATCTAAACACCATAGATAAGAGCTTAGTTCGCTTAGAGAAGTTATCCAAATCTGATAAGAGCATATTTGGCAATATTGATATAGTAAAACAATTGAAAGAGTTTTGCGATAATGGAAACCCTGTGAGAAATTTTACATCAAACAAAAAAGGTTTTAAATGTATTAAAGATCTATTTCTTTTGACAGCGAAGCCAATTATGTATGTAGCCAATATTAATGAACAAGAATTAATGTCTGATAAAAATAGTTCATATTCAGATGCATTGATAGCAAATATAGAAAAAAACGGTGGTGAAATAATTAAACTTTGTGGAAAAGTAGAACAAGAAATATCCATATTAGATAATACGGAGCAGGCAGAATTTTTGAGTGAATATAATCTGAATGAGCCAGGATTAAATGTATTAATCAGAAAAGCATTTAAATCATTAGATTTGGAGACCTATTTTACTGGAGGAGAAAAAGAAGTACGCGCCTGGACAATAAAAAAAGGTTCTACGGCTCCTAGGGCAGCAGCCGAAATTCATACCGATTTTGAAAAAGGATTTATTAAAGCTGAAATAATCAAATATGATGATTTAATTAAAATGGGTTCAGAAAAACTTGTAAAAGAAGCAGGCTTATCAAAGCTTGAAGGTAAAGAATATCTTGTTCAAGATGGCGATTGTATATTTTTTCATTTTAATGTTTAGATTGGATTTATAATGTGGTTTTTTATGATATTGTGTTATGTGCTTGTAGCAATTTCAGGAATTGGGTTAATCCAAATTGGGCTAAATCACTATTTTGATTTTTGGATAACCCATCGCATTACTTTTGATCTAATGGTTAGCATCATTTTTATTGCTGCCCAAACTCTTGTTATGTTTTTTTTCGTAGGCACTGGTGTTAATGTAAGAGAATATCTTGAACAACATCCGGAACTTGGAAACGATTTGTATAAAAAAATGTTTGCGATAAAAAGAAGGTTATACCCACCAACTATGATGGTCACCATGTTATTTATGGCAACTGTTATTATAGATGGTGTTTATTTTATCAAATTATATACGGAGAGTAGAATTTCAGAATGGTGGTTTCATATTACTTACTTCTTAACTCTATGGTATTACTATAAAGCAACAAAAGAGCAACATGTAAGTTTTAAAGGAAGCACAAAAATCGTACTCGAAATGACAAAAAAAGAAAGGGATGTTGACAGTTAATCCCTAATTAGTCATTTTCCAAAAAGCGATACCACCAGCCTGTTTTCCAATCTCAGCTACCGCAACGGCTTTTAGCTTTTGTAAATCAAAAATCTCAACTGCGCCAGGCTCTTTCCCCACACCTTCAACAGTTACAAAAGCATATCTACTATCAGGTGAAATAGATACCCCATGTGTTACTTTGCGAGTATTGTTAAACTTTGCAACTTCCTTACCTTTTTTTAGATCCCACACACCGGTTTTGGCCGCACTTTTATAGGTTACAACAAGAAATCTTCCATCTCTACTAACTTCACAATTATAAGGACCTTTATCCGTTTTGAATGTTCTTAGAACTTTCCATTTTTTTACATCAACCTCAACAACGTTGTGTGTGCCATTATTTACAACATATAATAGATTATCATTTGGGTGGGGGTAAACCCATGTTGGTTTTTCAGCTGGCATATTATGATCCATTTTCATCGTCATAGGTTTTTTGGACTTCTTCATCTTTGAATGATCCATAGAATGCATATTATGCGATGAGTGGCCTCCTTTTTTCATTGGCGGAGAGGTAGAAAGTGTTCGGGTTAATTCCATTGACATAGCATCAATTTCATAAAGTGTTCCAGACATCATAGCAACAGAATAATGCTTCATGCCATTATTGAGCATTCTGGAACCATGAGGCATAATTCCTGTCTCAACTCTTTCAACCTCTATCATTTCTTCTGGATCAACAATAGAAACAGTGCTCGCCTTGCTGTGGCCACCATGCAAGTTAAAATTAACAACATAAAGCAGGCCGGTTGCTTTTGAAATTTCCATTGTGGCGGGAAACATGCCAAGCTCAACGCGCTCTATAAATTTATCGGATCCTGTTTTATATTTATATAGATGACCATATGGCATTCCATGCGCCATCGACAAGTACCAATGTTCACCATCTGGAGCAACCGTGATACCATGAGGCCCTTCAATTTCTAACGGCCATACACCAACAGGAATTGTTTTTTCTACATAGGCTTTTTTACCATCAAAACGGATAAGGGCAACCTCATCTTCAGATTCAGCGCATACATAGATATAATAATCCTTTGCATTTAGATTACCAATTCCAATAATAATTGAAAATAGTATTGGAAATATTTTCGCAAAATTAATCATTAATTTGTCCCCATTGGTTGATCATCAACTAGCTTAACCGCCCAAAGACCATTATAATGGTCTGCAAAATATATTAGACCTTTATAGGGAATGACACCCCACACATTGGTCTCATTTGGAATTTTACCGTTAGGGTCTCTTCCTTCAAAAAATGCTATTTCGCGTCCTTGAGCATATAGGTCTCCCAGTAATTCTCCTGAAATATCAAGTACTCGTATACCGCCATAATAATAACCAGCATAGAGAATATCACCTTCCACCCAATGATTGTGTGACCCTACTTCGGGCACCTGATAAATTGCAGTTTCTACAGGGTTATTAACATCTGTAAAGTCAACAAAATGAAACCCACCTTGATATATTCTTTCACTTGAACCTGGAATAGCTTTTGCCCACTCATCCCCGTTAATCATATAAAACCTATCTGATGATTGGCTCACAAATGGGAAGGTCGCATGATTATGACCATTTGGATCTGATTTACTTCCAAGCTTTACTGGATTGCCGGGACTTCCCTTTCCAGCAAGCGCTAAGAAAGGATTAAAGCTTGATTTATCTCTTGATTGTTCTTTTTGCGGTATTCCTCCAACATCAACGATGTGAACTCCATCGCTCCAATTAGATGAGTAGGCTATGCCATTTTCTACCCAGACATCATGAATGCTATGCCCTGGGGTGTCTAACTCGTAGGATCCGACTCTAAATGGATTTGCTGGATCGCTAATATTAATAATATCATACCTAGTGCCAGCGCTAAGTGCATATACATGGTCTTGATAAATAAATACATTGTGGACTCCGCCTGTCATTTCCTTATTGTACTCCGCTGATATCTTTACATTAAAGGGGT
>JAYZHP010000141.1:0-13841 GCA_036166415.1 Fidelibacterota bacterium
CAATGCGATTCCAATAAATAGGGGAGAGAAGGCACTGTCTTTTTTGATGCTATTTTGCGCGAGCTGAAATGTCATCGTAGAGAATAAAAAACCATAAATACCATCCATAATTAATCTACCAGCATACACCCGTCCAGACCCCGGAACTACCGCAGAAAGACCAGCTGCAAGCATTGGAGATTTACTATTTGAGGTTGAAGGAAAATAGTTAACAGGGTCAACTAATCTGCCATCAGAGTAATAAAACCCTCCCATTGCATTATGATTGAATTGCGCACCTTCATTGCACCTAATGATTCTATCATAAGTTATTATTGATCCAAAAAGAGCACCTTTTGAGTGAATTGCTTTTGCTCCATACAGAGAGCAATTAGGAAAATACTGACAGCCAATTAAATCTGAATTATAGGACAGGCGCTGCCATTTCGTTATAGGATAGAGGAACATTTTTTGCAGAAGATTGTTATTACTATCATTGAAAAGTGAATCTGCAGGATACTGACCAAACAATGAAACGGTCAATAAAAATATGTTGATTAAAGATTTCATTACCCTCAATTTTAGGCCGTATGGCATACTTAAAACTAAATAAACTTATCATTTTTTTTCTTATAGCTTGCCTCGCCTCAAGCCTAGCAGCTCAAAAGAAATCCCTTTATGTATTACACACAAATAATACTAATGGAGCTTTAGAGAATTGTTATTGTCCTGATAATCCATTTGGTTCAATTGAGAAAAGATCAATTTATGTAAATAACTTTATTAAAGAAAATCCGAATACAGTTCTTTTAGATGCCGGCGATTTTGTGACGATGTCTCAGCAATCTCTTAAAGACAGCTTAGTTGCTGAGGCCTACGGATTATTACCTTATGATGCACTTTTATATGGCGATCAAGAGTTAGTGATGGATGCCCGCACTCTAAATAGGCTACGGGGACAGCTTAGTACAACATTAGTTGGTACAAATATTGACCGATCAGATCTTTTTACATCTAAAATAATTAGAAGAAAAGGCTTGAGAATTGCTGTGATGGGAATTGTTGATCCCTATTCAATAAAATATTATCCCGATGAAATCAAAAATAGAATCCGGTTATCTGATCCAGTCAAAGCTGTAAAAGATGAAATGAAAAAGCTCTCAAATAGAGCTGATATATTTATATTGATGACCCATCAAGGCTATGATCTTGATTTATCAATTGCTAAAAAAATTGATGGTCTTGATTTGATTATTGGGGCGCATAGCCAATCCGCTATCGAATCCCCTAAAGAGGTAAATGGAGCTTTAATTGTCCAAGCTGGTAAGTCGGGGTATTATATTGGTGTTGTAGAAATCAAAATGAATAAAGGGAAAGTAGTTGAGAAAAGCGGACGGTTAGATACAATGAAATTTGAAATGCCCGATGATCCCCGAATCATGCAAATGATTGAGGAATATGAAAATAAATCTGGTCGAATGAATAGACAAAAGCAGAAATTAAAAGAAAAATCAGATGGATAATTTTTTCGAACTATTATCTAATAATCCTACCTACCTAATTATTGCCGTCGTATTTTCTGTAATTATCTTATTCAGCGTTGCCAAGAAGCTTTTAAAAATTACCTTGGTTGCTATTTCCATTTTTATATTATGGACTGCATATACAATTTGGAGCGGCCAGGAGCTAACCCAAGAAGAATTAAAAGATAGGATAATCGAAACTAGTGAAAAATTAAAAGAGAATACTGTCAAAAAAGTTCAAGATAAAACCCAAGAACAGATCAAAAAACAAATTAATTAATATATTTATTATTTGCTGTAGAGCTGCTCGTTCATATTACGAACACGACCAGAAAGATTTTTAATAATTGCTTCCATTATATCGCCGTGACTTCCCATTACTTCATAAAACCCTTCCTGCTCTATCTTAAAAAGGGTAGTCTCCTCTACTGCTGTCACATCTGCTGAGCGCGGCTCCCCATCTAATAAGGCCATGTCGCCAATACAGCTTCCTTCACCCATTCTGGTAATTTCTTTTTCGCCTTTATGAATTTTTACATTTCCATTTACTACAATAAATAGGGAGTCTCCGTATTCACCTTCAGCAATAATGGACTCACCTTCATCGCAGCGAACCTCTTCGGTGATTTGCGCTACTCTTGATAGGTTCTCAGCGGGGATTGATTTAAATAAATCAACAGATTTTAGAATAATAGTCTTCTCTAATGTTGAATACATGCCCAACTCATAGTCCTCTAATTTAAAACGTTCTAAAGGAATGTCCTCAATATTCAAATTATTTTTTTCTGATAGCCTTTGAACAAGTTCGCAGTTACCGGTAGAGTTGGGAACCTTGTTCCAATCCAAGGCTGTTATCAAATCTTTTTTTTCTGCATTGATTAGATAATCCAATGAAATGATGGATTCCCATTTATTTGGAGAGTGAAGATATGATAAAAGTTCATCATCAATTTTTGAAGGTAGATCTTTAAAATGGCTATTTCCAATTTCGCTTCTTTCTTTAATTGGAATTTCTTCAATCAATGGATTAATGATACTTCTTTGTTCGTTATCAAAAATATTTTCAAAAAATTCTAACAAGAATGGAAGCTTTGCAGGGTCTCCAGATTTAATAATTTGAATATAGGTTTCAATAGGGGTGTTTGGTTTACTCATTACGCCAAGCTTTAAAAGCGAAGGCAGAGTATTTTGAATTTCATTATTAAAGTGATCAGTCATCAGCAATTGTTTATCATCATCAGGGAGTAGCTTTTTGGATTCATTCATAGCATACAATTTTTTTGCAATTCTTTGAATTTCTGAAGAAATAATATTTAAGTGTTTTTCATTGAGGCTTTCTACCCTAGCGCATACCAATAGCGAGTCTACCACCTCATTATAAATATCTTGATCAACGTGATGCAGCTGATCCATCAATAAATCAACCGAATGATAATCTCTTAAAGTTTTTATGATCCCTAATTTTAAACTTCGACCTAATTCCTTTTTTGATAGCAGCTCACTAAAATTATTAGTGATTAAATCATCAGAAAATGCTTTGAGTGCTTGCCGGGCCTGAATCGCTGTTTTAATATTACTGAGATTTGAAATTATAGCTGGAATAAGGTTTTCTCCATTTCTTTTTTCAGCGATTTGTAATGCAACATTAGTAACGTAGGTATTCTCATCTTCTAAAAATTCAATTAGTTTTGATTCAGGGAGAATATTTTCATTATGCTGAACTCGTTTTAAAGCACTAGCTTTGGTTTGCTCATCATCGCTTTCAAGGGCATTGTTTAAAATTGTAACTGCTTTTTCGATTGAACCGGCATCAATATCAATAAGTGCAGCAGCAGCAGCACTTTGTTGTTCTTTTGATTCGCTTTCAAGCAAGTCTTCGAGTTGATTTTGAATTTCGGAAAGCTTTCTTTTTCCAGAAACAACAATTGCTTTAGCTGATACCTCATCATTTTTATTAATTGCTCCAATTAAATTATCATTAGAAATAATTTCTTCCTCATCCCAGGCGAGATCTAAGATGCGCTTTCGCACATCTGAGCTCGCATTATTAAAGAGATCAGAGATTGTGTCTTTCCAAGAATGAAGCGGTAAACCCTCAATAATTTCAAATGCAAATAGCTGTTTCATTTCATTATTTGATGAAAGAGTCTCCTCAATAGTTTTTACCATTGCCGCATCTTGAACATCGACATTGAGCTCTTCAAAATCTATTTGACGTTTCGAAATGGCATTTTCAAGTTGTTTTACATAGCCATTTTTTACCCTGAACGATGTGAGGATCCATAGAAAAATTGCGCCTAGAGATACAAAACTTAGTGTTTGTAGCGCAACAAATTTTGCCAAAAGGAACGTTGTAACACCACCAAATCCTTCCGCTATGGATTTTATTGTACCGCTAACCTGCGGCTTTAAAGTTCTTCTAGTATCTGCAGGAACAGGAAGCCAAAGCAGCTCCATCGAAGAGCCAAAAATAGTGAACTTGAATGTTTGATCAGAAAATTTTCCAATCGTTGCACTTATTAATACTGGGACAACAATAAAAGCAACGGATCCTAAGATTAAAAAGAAGGGCAAAACCATCAGGCCAGTTAAAATGCCAAACCGAGATAAAACCGGTCCGGTAACAAAAAACTGCATTACGATTGAACATGCACCTGAGATAGAATAAAATAAACCAAAAAATGCAACCAGTTCGCTTTCATCTGGGAATGTATCACTCGCAATCATTTTAAATTGATAATCTACAAGAACGGTCACGATCCCTGATAATGTAACAATTCCCATAATGCCTAGTAAAAATGGATCTTTAGGTTTTTTAGTTTTGGTTTGATTTATTTTAACCGGAGCTTTTTGAGGCGCCTCCTTTTTCATGTAGCTCATGCTGAATAGTCCAAATATAAACGATAGGCCCATAAAGCCCGTTGCCAAGTAGAGCAATTCATCAGTGCCAAATGCGTTAACGAATGGTCTCAAATTCATTCCAATGAGCATTACGGCAAACGAGCCACCACCTGCAATGATACCAAACAACCTTTTTGCTTGTTGCGGCTGAAATGACTCAGCCGCAAATGCCCAATATTGTATCAATGCAATTGCGACGACTATTTCGACCCATATATATATAGCAGGAATAACCCAACCTTCAATCATATGCTGCGATAGAACAAATGAAGCACCAAAGATACCTGTGGTGAGAAAAAACATCACTTTTGGAGCAAGCTTTTTTGCCAGTTTTGTGTATCCGCCTAAAATAGGTGCGATAGCTATCGCAACGGCTAAGAACATTAATGGTAAAATCGATTTTTCAAATCTGCTTAAGAAATATGCATCTTTTGCTGTCTTAGCCGTTAGTCCCATGGCAATAGTAAAGAAAGAGAAGAAAAAATAGGTAAGCACCATTTTACCTTCCCCTGGTTTAATATTTATTATTTTTCTAAGAAATTTCAACGCAATAGGAATCCTAAATTATTGATTAAGCTAATCGAGTAATTAAAATTACGATCATTAAAAAACTCAATAAATATACTCGCGAAAAAACTAGCCAAAACTATAAGCATTGCGATAAATATCAAGGTTACAATGAATAAAGCGCCATTGATTAAAAAATATCGATGAAGCTGATCAAGGGCAATTTCAAAACTTTTGTTATCATTATGATCAAGTGCAAAGCTCAAATGATTTGCCGCTATTGTTAGTTTGCTTCCCATTAAAATAGTAATTATTCCCATGATGACGGTAGGAATTGAAAATATAAGTATTGTTAAACAATAAATGATGCCGGTAATAATATTCATAATTCCGACAAACTTTGTCCATTTCTGTAATCTATCTATTGTCATTTTATTTTGAGAGTTTAGCGAATAAATCAATTGAGGTTCTTTGCTATTATTAGATTGACGGGTTTTTATGGTGGGTTTTTTGGCTGAAGTTTTCCTAGGTACCCTTTTTTTTGAGGGTGTTTTTTTTGATGAAGCTCTCCTTGCTGGTTTCTTATCTGCAGGCATTATTATTGTATGTGGATGTTTTTAATAATCATTCAATATTATTAGTATAAATTTATTTGTGATTCTGTAGAATCACAAGCTTCCAGGATTTAAATTATAGATAATATTAATTATTGAAATCAGGCGAATAAAGTCTTTACTTTATTATCTGATTAAGTTTACAATTAAGGTATATCCTGTCTGAGGTAATAGTAAAAATTATGCAGTTAATTAGATATAATAGCAATTTTTTAGCGAAACCCGTGTTATGCATTAAGGGTGCAATTATTATGGCGCTAGTTATTTTTATGTCATGTGATGATAAAAATAATTTACTAGTCACTGAAAAAGAAATTAAAACAAGCAATGGTAGATTTGAATTATCCCTTAAAATTGACCCTGACATTGTATACTCCAATAGCAGTACAAAACTCATTACCTCTATTAAGCGCTTAGTCCATAAAGACTCATTAGCGGCAGATGCAAACATGTTTTGTAAGGTGAATACCGTTGGGGGAGAGCTTGATATGCATTCACCGCTGTACTTTGATGGTGCAACGTATTATGCTGGTTATTTTAATGTTTCTATTGCTGATTCTGCAGATGCGGTTTGGGAAGGACTCGCTTTTTTTATTCCTAAAAATCCCTTAAAAGACTCGGGTCATATTTCAGCGATATTTGATGGAATGAATCTTACTTTACCAATTAAACTGGTTGCAACCCCTTAAAATTCATGAAAAAAATATTATTTTTAATTTCCCTTTTTACTTTGTCTGTTGCTCAGCAACGACCGCCATCTTCTTCCAGAAGGCCGCCTGTTAGACCGCCATCTTCTGCTATGAGACCTTCAACAAGCAAAAATGCTAATGCCCTCAGAGATTTAGACTATGAAGTGGTAAAACTCAGCTATATCCAAACAGATCGCGCATTAGCTATTTTGAAGACGATGGGCTATACAGTTGTGGAATACAAAGGGGGTAAAGGTGAGATTTCAGGTGAAAATAATTTTACTCCAGTTTTTTCCAATAATGTTGATAATCTGAATAGTCCAGGCGTATTACCGATTATTATTAAGATACCAGATACACAAACCATTTCTCTTGTTTCAAAAAGCGCCTCTAAGTCAGCCAGTAAAAAATCTGCTTTAGGTGTGGATCTTGGAGGGGTTACATTAAACAATACTACTAGCGGTGAGCCTATGCAGCGCCTTTTAGTTGGATATAAATCAAGCGATATGCGACCTCTTGCCCAGCTATTGGATTTATTGGCAAATAAAATTGATGTTCCTGCCAGTCAGGTTGCTATTGAAGCCCTTGTTATTGAATTAAATAGAGATGATCTTAGTGAACTTGGGGTTGATTTTACAGGTGCGGGCTCTGGCTTTACTGCTGATTTTCCCCCTCCTCAAGGGGGTTCTATTTCACCCTTCACTGTTGTGCTAGATAGAACGTTATTAGGAAGTGGTGCAAATTTTAGAGCAAATATCGATGCATTAGTCAGTAAAAAATTAGCTACAATTAAGTCTAAACCTTCTGCTTTGGTTCTTGATGGTAGACAAACACGAATTCAAGTAGGCCAGCAAATACCTATTGTTAGGACGACTACATTTGACAATACTTCAACTAGATCGGTGGACTATGTTCCCGTTGGGATTGTCTTGAATGTACGACCTCGCATTAGTGAAGATGGCAGTAGTGTTACGATTCAGGTTGAAACGATTATTAGTGAAACGGAAGAACGTATTGGTGCGACTGGTGGAGGAGATGTTGAATCAGCTCCGATAATCAATAATAGAAAGGTTCAATCTTTCGTGCGCGTAGCAAACAATACACCATTTATTATTGGTGGATTGATTAATGAAAAATCATCAGATAATGAAGGTGGGGTCCCGCTACTTGGAACATTACCTTTTATTAAGAATTTTTTCAGTGTCAGTGGAAACAAAAAGGTAAGACGAGAAGTCATAGTGGTGATTACTCCACATATTATTAAAGAATCAGCAGATCAATTCAGTAGGGTGATTCCTCAAGACTCACCATTATTCGATCAAGATAATAATAAATCTTTTCCAAATTCCTATCGCGTTAGACAAGGGGATATTTTCGATCTAAGCTTTATTGATGAAAGTCCTGTGTACCAGGATATTGTAAAAGAGATATATAGGCGCGCAGATAAAGATAAAACGCTAGCGCAAAAAGAGCCTTACCAATCAATCCTAGAAGGGAAAATACCAGGAGAGTCCGTTCTGGTAAAAAAGATGTTATTAGATATTATTTCAAAGATGAACTATGTGGATTATGTCAACCCTGGTAGTATAATCTATTTTGCTTCATCGGATAAGGATCCTGCTGGTTTCGAAGTTGAAATGTTAGCTAAAGCTATCAATGACATTCCATCAAATCGAGCGATGAAATTAACATACTCTGTTACTGGTAAAGCTACCATCAATAAGCCGTTTGTTCAGCCAACTGCGACCGTGAATTATATTTCACTTAAAGATTCCTATAAAAATGAATTAATAAAATTTAATAAAATAGGATCAACACCAGCTGAAGATGAATTCACCATATTACTATCTCCTCGAATTCCAAAGTATGAAAAAAGACTATATGAAGTACTTATTCTTAAAAAATTATTAAAAATGAATCCAGATCTTGATTTGACATTAAAATATTTTAAACCTGGTATTGAAATATTATTCCCATCACGAGATGTGCTTGAGACAACAAATTTTGTAGTGGATAGAGATGCTGCTAGACTTTTTTATGAAGTTAATCTATATTATGCTGCATTTGGGCAAGAATTTAACCGAGGTACTGCTGAAATTGGCAGGCTGATTAAAACTCGATAGAATTTATGTGATTTTTATCACAGTCGTTTATCAAGATATATAATATATTGTTTCTTGATTTATGGCAAAAATGAACTTTGAAATATTAACTATTACTTGTCTGTAAGGAGGATGAAATGAAGTTAATTAAAACAATGCTAGTTGGAATGTTTGTGTTCTCAATGATATTGGCACAGCAACCTCAAACTGGCGGACAAACACCACCTCCAGGTGGAAATCCAGGTGGCCCACCTCCAAGTGGCACACCAGGTGGCCCTCCTCCAGGTGAAAATCCAGGTGGCCCACCTCCAAGTGGCACACCAGGCGGACCCCCTCAGAGTGGCGCACCAGGTGGCGATTATCAAGGTGACTATGATGGCAATGATCAAGGTCCTACGTTTGAGGATGTAGATACCGATGGCGATGGCCTTATTTCACGCGAAGAGGCACGAGCTGTATATGGCAAAGACGATGAAGGAAATGATGATCCAAATTTTGATGATAGATATAATGAAGTTGATGCTAATGGTGATGGCATGGTTGACCCTAATGAGCATATGATGGCAGAATCTCGCGATGACGAAGGTGACCATGATGGCGATGATTATGGCAATGACCATGATGGCGATGATTATGGCAATGACCATGATGGCAATGACCATGATGGCGGTGACCACGGACCAATGGATGGCCCAATGGGACCAAACTTTGATGAAGCAAACTGCATGGCGCTAGAGCATAATTCTCCAGTATTTTGGGTTGATCACAACCAAAATGGTGAAAAAGATACAGTAACCATGGATGATGTTGCTGGAACCGATTATGAAGGCGAGCCTTGGAAAAGTCCTGATTATGAAGGACCTTATGGAACTTACCATGAGTATGAAGATGGCTCCCCAGTTGATTGTGGCGGTAACCATCAAGGTGGCGACCATCAAGGTGGCCCAGGTGGCCCAGGTGGCCCCGATGCACCTAGTCAAGCAGTAGTAGACGCATGGATGTCAGGTGCACAGCAAGATGGTGGATTTAATTTTGACGCAGCGTTTGACGCAGCTGAAGCTCAAGCAAAAGCTGAAGCTCAAGCGGAAGGCGAATATTTTGGTGATGACGCTTGGAACGAATGTGCTGATGCAGGTAGAGCTGCTATGCAGGAAGCTAGAGATGACAATAAAAGTCCTCAAGAAGTTTTCCAATACGTTGGTCAAGCTGTAAATGCTTGCGGCGAAGCTCAAGCAGCAGCCAATCAAGACTAATTACCTTTTAGGTAAATAAATAAAAAGCCTCGATTTATATCGGGGCTTTTTTGTTTTTATACTTAGTTTAATAAATATTATTGGGAAAATTATCTATGTTTGATAAAGGTCTGCTTAAAGGAAAGAATATTATTGTGACCGGTGGTGGTACGGGTCTAGGCAAGTCAATGGCAACCAGATTTGCAGAGCTCGGCGCTAATTTAGTAATTACTAGTCGCCGCGAGGATGTGATCAATGATGCAGCAAAAGAGTTACGTAAGTTAAAAGGAAAGGTGATTGCAATTCCCTGCGATGTAAGAGATCCGGATCAAGTTGAATCAATGGTAGAGCAGACCGTCAAAGGTTTAGGCTCTATCGATATTTTATTAAATAACGCAGCCGGTAATTTTATTAGTCCTACAGAAAAATTAAGCCCCAATGCATTCAAGACCGTGATTGATATTGTGCTGAATGGTACGTTTCATTGCACACAAGCGGCTGGCAAGGTCATGCGGAAAAACAAAAGTGGAATTATTTTAAATATTGTAACAACCTATGCGTGGACCGGTTCAGGTTATGTTGTACCCTCTGCCTGCGCAAAGGCAGGTGTCTTAGCAATGACCAGATCCCTTGCTGTGGAATGGGCCAAGTATGGCATTCGAACCGTAGCCATCGCACCAGGTCCTTTTCCTACAAAGGGGGCATGGTCTCGATTAGCACCGCCAGGACTTGGTATTGAGAAAAAAATGAAAGCACGTGTACCGCTAAAGCGGGTGGGGGAACATATTGAACTTGCAAATCTTGCTTCGTATTTGGTCAGCGATCAGGCTTCCTATATTAATGGAGAAGTGGTGACAATTGATGGGGGAGAATGGTTGCAAGGCGCAGGGGAAATGAATGAATTGGAAAAGATTCCAAAGGCAGCGTGGAAGCTTCTTGAAATGAAACGCAAAAAGAAGAAAAAATAATTAAATTATTCGTCACAAAAATAACTTATTATGTAAATTTGATTTAAGATATGTTTCAATTATTTATTGTTATAACAGCATTTATTGGCATGGAATTTGTTGCATGGGCAACCCATAAATTTCTGATGCACGGGCCATTATGGTTTTTGCATGAAGACCATCACGTCCTCACAGGAAAACCCTACCAAAAAAATGATTCATTTGCATTAATTTTTGCAATCCCTAGCATATTGGGTTTTATGTTCGGTCATTTTTACCAAAATGATATTTTATTCTTTTCCGGATTAGGAATATTGCTTTATGGTATTGCATATGCAATAGTCCATGATATTTTTATTCATCGTAGAATAAAATATTTTAAGAAACCGCAAAATGCATATTTAAAAGCTATCCTATATGAACATAGAATGCATCATGCAAATGTAAATAAGGAGGATGGTGTCTCTTTTGGAATGTTGTTTGTTGGCCTCAAGACATTGAGGATGATCAGCGCGAAGAATGGATAATTATCTTTATTTAATTCTTAATCTTTCCTCTATCGCATTACCCTTCGCTTTCTCTTTTGAACATCGCGTTCAGTATTTTAGACAGTTCATTGCACTATTACCTGGAATATTATGCGCTGCTACATTATTTATTATTCATGATATCTTTTTTACGCGCTGGGGGATATGGGGATTTAATAGTAATTATTTAATAGGAAAAGATTTGCTGGGACTTCCTATCGAAGAGTGGCTCTTTTTTATCTGTATACCGTATTGCTCTTTATTTATTCATTATTGTAAGGAATTTTTTTCACCCCAGCTAAAACTATCACCAGTGGCTACCAAATTTGTAGTTTATGCCCTCCTATTTTTTTTACTTACAACTAGCATATTAAATTCTGCGAATTACTATACCATCTCAGCATTCATATTGGCAGCAATATTAATTGGATTGGCATACTATCGAGCACCTGAGTTATTAAGCTCATTTTTAGTTTCTTATGTGTTTATTTTGCTCCCCTTCTTTATCATCAATGGTATTTTGACAGGATCCTTTATTGTTGGTGAAGTGGTTTGGTATAACGATAATCACAATTTGGGGATTAGAATGGGAACGATTCCCTTTGAAGATATGTTTTACGGCTTTTCTCTATTGTTTATACCATTATATATAGACAGGGAAATTAAATTAAGAAATAATAATTTGGCTTAGGCCAATAATTCAACGATCCACTTTGTCACGCTTTCCCCAATAGACATATATAGTATTGTAGCATAAACCAGCGCGACCCCAAGTAAAAAAAATGGAGTAATTCTAACTTCGTGTGAATATTCAGCTTGATGATGGATTTTATTATGCCAATAACGAAAACTGATGATCGTTAAATAAGACAGTCCAATACCAAACAGAAAAAAACCGACAATAATAAATTGGTCGGTAGCTGTTAAATGATACAGCCATTTTGCAAATCTCAAATGTGATCCGCCAGCATTGCTGCACCAAACACTCCACCCGAATCACCTAATTTATTTTTCAAGATAGGCGTTGATACAATTTCACTAAATGTTTCGCTATATGCTGATTCTTTGCCATCGGTATATAAAAAATCTATTTTAGAAAGGCCACCACCCAGTACAATCGCATCCGGATCTAATATATCAATTACGTTTGCCATTGCCCGTCCAAAATTCAAAATAAAATTACTTTTCCATTCGGGGTGCGATTCATATAGTTTATTATCGATTACATCGGTTACCCTTGAAAATGTACCCGAAAGCTCTTGCCATTCTTGTTCAAGGGCTGTACCTGAAATATAGGATTCCGTGCAACCCTTATTCCCACAGTAGCAATCACGTCCATCTGGGTATAGGGTATGATGTCCCCATTCACCAGCAATACGATTTGCTCCCCGATGAATATTTTTATGGATAGAAATTCCACCACCACAGCCGGTGCCAAGAATGACCCCAAATACAACATTATATTTTTTTGCAGCTCCAATGGTTGCTTCTGCCAAGGCAAAACAATTGGCATCGTTTTCCATCAAGACAGGAATCTTTAATTCCGCTTCCATATCTTTTTGGATAGGTTGACCAATCAGGCATACTGTATTACTATTTTTTAGTAGACCAGTCTTCGGTTCGATTGCACCTGGAGTACAGATACCAATTGGACCATCTACATCAGCAGTACTCATCATATCTTTAGCAAGATCAATTATTCTTTTTAGAATTGCACCATAGCCATCATCGCGCATAGTTGGTACCCGTTTCCGCTCAACCACTTGGAATTGGTCATCAATTAATATAGCTTCAATTTTTGTTCCCCCAAGATCAATTCCTAAACGATAAGCCATTTTATGCTCCTAGAATGAATCGATTAGTAGGATAAACCATAACCATATTTATACAAATGGTCATCATTGGTTTTGATTGGAAATTGATTGATGGATTTGGGCCAGCTGTAGGATAGTTTTCCAGAAGGGTTATAGTCGCCAAATAATACATCTGCAACTCCAGAACCTTCAGTGCCTGGTAGCCATGCTGCGACAAATCCATCCCAATTATCTACTTCCTCTGTAACGATCATTGGCCGGCCAGAAAGCAATACAACCACAACAGGCAACCCCTTTTTCTTTAGACGATTAATCACAACGAGGTCTTCTTTATCTAAGTTTAAATCTGCCCGATCGCCTTGCATTTCAGCGTAAGGCTTTTCACCAATCACCACAACCGCGACATCGCCATCAACCCCGGTCCCGTCCTTTGAATATTCAACGCTTGTACCCGCGCTAACTGCTGATTTGATCGCATCTAAGATGGTAGTTCCTTTAGTGGTTTGCCCCATTTCACCTTGCCAGCTAATTGTCCAGCCGCCAGATTGCATTCCAATATTATTTGCTCCCCTGCCAGCAACAACAATCGTTTTTCCATTTTTCGGCAATGGTAAAACATTATCATTATTTTTTAGTAGTACCATACTTTTTCTTACGGCTTCCCTAGCAATCTCACGATGTTTTGAAGATCCAATATGTGAAAGCAATTGCTGATCACTAAAGGGTCTATCAAAAAGCCCGGACTGTTTTTTGACAAGTAGAATTCTTTTTACCGCATCATCTACGCGTTCCATTGGAATGGAACCATCATCCACCGATTCTTTAAAAAGGGTTAAAAATGTCTCGTAAGATTGATTGCCAAATTTTACAGCTCCAGGAACCATGACCATATCAATACCTGCATTAATTGAAATAATGATATCTGATTTATAGTCACCGGGAATTTCCTCAATAGCTGCCCAATCGGAAACCACAAACCCCTGAAAGCCCAGCTCTTCTTTCAATA
>JAYZHP010000142.1:0-4182 GCA_036166415.1 Fidelibacterota bacterium
ATGATTTATTTTAGTAATAATGTTCATTTTATTTGATGTATTATCATTAAAATTATAGTTACTGGAAGTATATATATATTATTCTTACCTATTATATTGAATTATTCACTATTTTCATTTTTAATCATATAAATTCACCAATAATACTCCGTGATCAGTCGTGTTTTTAATTCATTATTCTATTTTTTACATTTTTCCTGAATTAATTACAAACCCTATTTTATCTATTTAATCACAAAACATACATGCGATTTTATATTTATACCTTTTCATACTATCTAAAAATAGTGTTATTATGTATAATTAAATTATCCCATCCCGTTTTATTATCTGTCATAGCTATCGATAATAAAAATAATATTATTACTAGAATATTCATTTTTATAATTTGTCCGAAAAACACTTTTTGCTTTATTTAGTTTATTACTATTTATTTCTTAAAAATATTATGATTTCTTTATTTTCTTGTTTGTAATTTATTTCGTGAAAAATTACGTTCATAGATTATCGGATCCTCGCGATCCAGCTTACCCCTTCTCAGATACATACATTTGCTCGAAGTGCAATGAACGTTTAACATTGGATACTAATACCTGTGATATTTGTAATTTATATATTTATGGTGAAGTTGACTCCTCAGCGCTTGACGACCCTTCCACATACCCAGAACCAGCCCCTTTTAATAAATCCTTCATTGTTGATAAGATAAATACTACGCTAGATATTGATGAACCTGATTCTGCAATTAATCCCGATATTGATCATTTTGTTAAATCTATCTTTAATCAAGCCTTTGTTATATTAATGTTGTTAGGAGTTTTATTGATTGCATTTCTTTATTTAGACTATACAAGTATTGTTGCTGATTATAATCAACAACTGATTGGCAATTGATCATTGTTTAAGTTCTTGATTAGATTTGTATTATTTAGTGCCCTAACCTATTTCATACTATTAATGTCACTTGAAGCAGGTAAGATTACTAGGGACCGTGCTAGGCTAACTAACGCTTTAAATTTATCAAAATCTATACAATATTATAAAATGACCTATCAATCCTTTCCGGAATCTGGGCCTAGTGGAAATCTTATCGACTTATTACTAAATGAACAAATCTTGTTTGAGGAAATGCGAGATCCCTTGTTTATTAGCTCTACAACTAAACTGAACCAATCTGTTGATTACTTGCATAATGCATATGCCAATATTTCTACTGCTTTTAATATGGATACATTAAATCATCACTATAATCACCTCAAACTAAAAGCGCTGAAATATTTCAACTTATCCTATAACAAATCAGATTCATTAGATTATGATTCAACTGTTTCTATTGCATCTATAGACTCTATAACTATCGCGGTATTGCCTGACTCATTTTCCATGTTTGATTCATATCCCCATGATTGCGTTATTGCATATAGCTCTAATAATAGTACAGATTCTTATGAAATTAGCGTTTGTCTAGAAAGTGATTTTTATAAAAATAAAAAGAAATGGGATGGTGGCAATGATAATAATCGATATGAAATTGGTAGTGATTTGAGGCTAAATACTAATATTTTAATAGATGATAATAACCAAATAACTTCCTCAGATAATACCTCTATTATTCAGTAAATTATATAATGGCAGCAAAAAAAACTCAAATTATTACGCTGGTTTGCAACAAAGGCGGTGTAGGTAGATCTACTACCGCTATTAATATTGCGTGGAGCCTAGCAAGTAAAAATTGCAATGTATTAGTTTGCGACCTGGATGCGCAGGCTAATTCATCCTCTAGTCTTGCTAAAAACTACCAGCAAGATGTTGTAGAAGATGGAAGGAATGTAACAAACTTGCTCAAATCATCTGGTGATAGTGCAACAGATTATATTGTTGAAACCAGAAATCCTAATATCAAGCTCCTGGCGTCTACTTTGATGCTAGATAGCACAGAAGGCGAAATTAAATCGTTATTGGATCTAAATGTATTTAAACTGTTTGATCATTTTTTTAATAGAAAATTAAAATCTGAATTTGATTTTATTATTATTGATACGCCCCCACAAAAATCATCTGTATTAACGCTGAATGCATTACTAACTAGTAATTGGTATTGGTATGTATTAAGCGCAGAAGACCAATGGTCGCTTGATGCCAGAATCGTAAGTGAAAAAATAATGCAAGATGTAAGAAAGCTAAATCCAAAAATAAAACCGCTACCCGCATTAATGACAAAATTTGTGAATGGCTCATCTCAATCAATCGAAATGAAAAAAATTGCTGCCTCTGAATTTAAAGCTGGGGTGTTTAAAACTACGATAGGATATTCAACAGTTATTTCAAAATCTCATAGCAATCGAAAAGCAATACATGAATTTTCCAATGGGCATAGAGTTGCAAAACATTATGACAGTGTAGCTTTGGCAATTAATAGATATATTGCAAAATTCAAGAAAAATTGATGAAAAATAAAAAAGATAAAACCCAAATTGACACTGATTCAATTCATAAAGGTCTTATTGATAATTATGGAATTGATAATAAGAAAATGATCAATGATGATATAAGTTCATTTCAAGATTTTCAAAGTGTTACCGAATCTATTGAAAAATTAGAAAAAATAATTGAAGATGGTAAAGAGCTTGCAAATAAAGATAAAAATTATTCGGAATTTTTAGATGGTGTCAAAAGCAATTTATATCAACAAAAATCCCAACTATTTAAATTAAAATTAACAAATGCTGAGTCTAATGTCTCACAGATGTTGTCTAATTTAGAGGAAGATGCCACATCAAATGACTTTATTGCTATTGAGCGAGAAATTAAAAAATATAGCGAAATTGTTTTTTCTCTTAAATCTGAATCTGATGAAACATCAGAGCTAAAAACTTTTTGGGGCGAGCATCATAATAAAATTGATATTTTTCATAATAGATTACAAAAGAAACGTATTCAGCGCTCTGTAAAAGCAAGCAAGGATCGTGTACAAAAATCCATCACAGAATTTGAGAAAAAAATTGATCATGTAAAGCATACCTTATTGCGTAAAGATCTCACTGCTGCAAAAAAATCATTAAAGAAAATGCAATCAACAATCGATGAAGCTCACATAACAGGACAAAAAGATGAAGGATATCACGAATGGCTCGAAGAAGAAATCAATAAATTTGAAGAATATGAAAAAAGTATTGATAACGTTAATTTAAAAATTGAGATAGAACAGCATAGAAAAGCACTGGAAGATGCCCAACCTAAGGTTATTAAGGGAATTAATGAGCTAAATAGAAATATTGAAGGTGTTGATTTTTTAGAAGAAGAACTAGAAGAAACTGTTCAAGAAAATGGTGATCCATGGGAAACTGATGAAGGTGAAAAAGGGGATGAAGCAGAAATACAATCTGAACCATCTACAAATAAGAAAATATCACCATTAAAATTATTTGTTGAGATAGTTGTTTATACTGGAGTAACCATTGGTCTAATATATTTTACATCTCAAAATTATATTGAGCTAAGAAATCTAAATGGTGAACTCCCTATAAAAGAAAGAAAGCTGCAGCTGATAGCGGGAACGGTTGTTGGTGCACAAATTGAAAATAATAACTTGGTTGATACACAAAATTCTCAGAGGATAATCGATCTATCAAAATTACTATCTACTATTACTCCCAAATCTGTTAAAATGGATCAAATTAGCTATACAAGAAATGGTGATAATTCTTTCTCGTTTCTATTAAAGGGAGAGATTGCCGGTAATAAAAATACTGCAACAAAAATATTTAATAAGCTAGTTGGGGATTTGAGAAAGCAACGCTCAATTAAAAGGGTCATTGTAAAAGATCAAAAAATACTTCCTCAATCTAATTTAATTTTTGCAATTGATTTAAAATCATGAAAAAAAATAATAGCACTAAGAAAACTATTCAAATTCTATTAGTTGCTGGGTTAATTATTTATAATTATTTAGCCATATTAAAAATCGGCTCTGTATCAGATAAAATATCCTATATTGATAACAAAATCGAGTTATCCAATTATGAGTCGATTAATATTCCGGATCTACTTGCTGGTAATAATCAATATATTGAATATGTAGAAAAAATAAGCAGTCAATTTGAAGGTGATGTGGAATATTTAGAATCACTTGATGTAATTAAAAAGTTGTGTAAAGTAAATAACGTTTCGGTTATTGAATTA
>JAYZHP010000143.1:0-5196 GCA_036166415.1 Fidelibacterota bacterium
TGCTGGATGTGCGATACAGTAAACAACTAGTAGCTATGGAGTGGACATGATTCGTTCAAATCTCAATTCTGAAAAATATATTCAAGCTGGACTTGATATAGGTTCAGATAAAATATGTTGCGCAATATCAGAGGTAGATCTCAAATCAGATACTGTAAAGTTGCTCGGCATAGGAAACTCTCAAGCAACAAGTATCAATAGAGGTGCGATTACCCATCGAGATAACTTAATTGATGAGATTGAACATGCAATTAATGAAGCTCAAAGAATGTCAGGGGTAAATATAGAAAATATAGCTTTAGGCATTTCTGGAGAACATATAAGGGGAATAAATACTCAAGGGGCTATTGCTATAGGAGGACCTCAGGCCTCAAACGTGACATTACAGAATGAAATTACTTCAAATGATGTAAAAAAGGTCCTTGATTTAGCAAAAGCAATTTCGCTCCCAATTGATAGGGATATTTTGCATGTGCTACCTCAGGAATACGTTATTGATACAATGAACTCAATTAAAGATCCAGTTGGTTTAACAGGTAGAAGACTAGAGGCTAAGGTCCATGTTATAACAGTGGCAACAACTGCAGCTACAAATTTAGTTAGCTGTGTTGAGGAGCTAGGGGTGCGAGTAGAAAATATTATTTATCAAGGACTAGCTTCAAGTGTCTCAACCTTAAATGAAGATGAAAAGAAACTAGGATCAGTATGCGTAGATATTGGAGCAAGCACAACAGATATAATTGTTTATTTTGAAGATGGAATTCAACATACAGCAACATTAGGAATTGGTGGGGCAAGCATAACAAATGATATAGCTGTAATGCTTCAGGTTGGAATTGATGAAGCAGAAAAAATTAAAAGAACCTACGCTTCAGCTAAAGCATCAATGTCATCACCCGATCTTGAATTTGACCTTCCAGCTCAAAATGGAAATTTGAAAAGAAAAATTTCTGAACATCGATTATCGCAATATGTTGAAGCAAGGATGGTAGAAATTCTTCAATTAATCATGAAAGAAGTTTCTAGGGCGAATATTAGTGAAAAATTAACTTTTGGACTAATCATGACTGGTGGTGGTTCAGAATTAAAAAATCTATCAAGCTTGGCTCAGGAAGTAACAAATATGAGGGTCAGAATAGGTAAACCTGAAAATATTAGCGGTTCAGTTGAAATTGCATCTGAGCCTTCCTTTGCTAGCGCAATAGGGCTCACAAAATGGAAATATGCTGAAGAAGATTTAATTATTAAAAGTGGGGGATTTGAGATTTCAAAAGCATTGGGAAAAGTAAAAACGCTATTTAAAGAATTATTTTAATTGAATAATAAACCACATACAAAAAGGAGTAATACTATGCTATTTGAATTTGATAGCTTAGCTGAGCAAAAAGCAAATCTAAAAGTAATTGGAGTTGGTGGTGCAGGCGGAAACGCTGTTAATCGCATGATACAGGCTGGCATGAAGGGTGTTGATTTCATGGTTATTAATACCGATGCCCAGGATCTAGAGAATAACGCAGCTGAAAATAAAATACAAATTGGTAAGAATCTTACCCGAGGTCTAGGAGCCGGAGCAAAGGCTGAAATAGGCCGCGATGCCATCGAATCGGATAAGGATGCCGTTAAATCCTTAATTGAAGGTGCTGATATGGTATTTATCACAGCTGGAATGGGAGGCGGTACTGGAACAGGGGCCGCTCCAAGAATTGCCCAAATAGCCAGAGAAATGGGCGTTCTTACGGTTGGTATTGTAACATTGCCATTCAATTTTGAGGGACCTAAAAGAATGAATCGTGGTCTTGCTGGAATTACAGAGCTTAGAAAGGTCTGCGATACATTAATTTCAATCCCTAATCAGAAATTAATGTCTGTAGTAGATAAAAATACAACAGTTGTAGAAGCATTTAAATTGGCTGATTCTGTTCTTCATCACGCTTCTAAAGGTATTTCTGATCTGATCAATGTTCACGGACTAGTAAATCTTGACTTTGCAGATGTTGAAACAATTATGAAAAATATGGGTGAAGCAGTTATAGGGACAGGTACAGCAAAAGGAGAAGAAAGAGCTGTTTTAGCAGCACAACAAGCAATATCTAGCCCTCTATTGGATAACGCGTCAATTTCAGGTGCTCAAGGTGTTTTGGTTAATATTACAGGTGGATCAGATTTAGCTATAATGGAGGTTGATCAAGCAACAAACATCATTTTTGAAGAAGCTGGACAAGGTGCAAATATTATCTTTGGTGCTGTTATTGACCCTGATTTAAAAGATGAAATTATGGTTACAGTAATAGCAACTGGATTTAACCATAAAGTTGCACAAGATGATACATCTTCAAAAGCAATTGAATCTCATCTTGAAACACAGCAACAATATAAATCAGTAACGGAACAGGTAAATGTGCCGCTTCACGCACAAGAAGCTCAAGAAGAGCTAGTTTCAGAACAGCTACCTATAGAAAACCCTGAGCCTACAAAACTGTTTGATGATTTAAATCCCATCATGAAAGAGAATGACTTAGATGTTCCTGCATTCATAAGAAGACAGCAGGATTAATAATAAAATAGTATTACTTGCTTAGTTTTGCCCTTCTGATTTTAATTGGGAGGGCAAAAACTCCCAACGTATAGCTTAAGGATTATAAGATCTAGGGCTATTAAACTTTCTTTCCTTCGGCCTTCATTTTATTCAGTACTCTTCGTATGCCAATTTTATCAATCAACCGAAGGCCTTGCGTAGATACATTTAAAGTGATCCATCGATTTTCATCAGCTAGCCAGAAGCGCTTTTTTTGAAGGTTTATGTTAAATCGTCTTCTGGTTTTATTGTGCGCATGACTGACATTATTGCCAAACATAGGCTTTCTACCTGTTACGTCACATACTCTACTCATAATATTTATCTTATAATTATATCTTTTTATTAAATACCGAGGGCAAATGTAAAATTATATCTAACGATTTGAAAGAATTATTTAAGTAAAATTAATTATATTAAATTTTATCGTGAAAATTGGAAAAATATCTATTAATACACCAATTCTTTTAGCTCCAATGGCTGGTGTTACGGATTATCCGTTTAGAGTTCTTTGTAAAGAGCAAGGCGCTGGAATTGTCTATTCAGAGTTTGTTTCTGCTCATGGAATAATACGTGAAAATGTAAAAACCTTACAAATGATCAAATTTTCAGATTTTGAAAGACCAATTGGCGTTCAGATTTTTGGAGATACGCCAGAAGTAATGAGTAAAGCAGCTAAGTGTGTTTACGAAAAATTCTCACCAGACATCATTGATATAAACTATGGGTGTCCAGTCCCTAAAATAACAAAAAGAGGTGCTGGATCTGCGGCTTTAAAAGATCTATGCTTAATGGATGACATAACATTAGCTGTTGTTGAAGCTGTTCCTGAAGTCCCTGTTACTGTTAAAATGCGAGCAGGCTGGGATCAATCGTCAATAGTTGCTCCTGAGGCTGGGGAAAGACTTGAAAAAATTGGCGTCAAAGCCATAGCGCTTCATCCTAGGACTACAAAACAAAGCTATTCTGGTAAAGCTAATTGGAAATTGATTAAATTATTAAAACAATCAGTCAATATTCCTGTGATTGGTAATGGTGACATAAAGAAACCGGATGATGTTCAAAAAATGTTTGATAAAACTGGGTGCGATGCTGTTATGATTGGGAGAGCAGCTCTTGGAAATCCATGGTTTTTCAAAGAGGCGGTTGCATTATATCGTGGGGAGCAAACTCCCCCTCCCCCTTCAACTTCATTAAGAATAAAAGGCTGTCAAAAACATTTTGATAATATGGTTGCCTGGCATGGAGAAAGGACTGCAACAAATTTGATGCGAAAACACTTTGGATGGTATATTAGAGGATTTGAAGGCGCTAGTAGCTACAGAAAATCATTGGTATCTGCGCCAGATAAACAAACAATGTTTTCTATACTAAATTCAATTGTTTGATTGAATAGTCAATTTTTCACCAATAAATTCGCTTCCAGATTTTATTCGTTTTTATTTAACTAGAGAAAGTGATGACATACTCATTTAACAAGCCTATTAATGAACCAGTGCGCGACTATGCCCCTGGATCAAATGAAAAAGATTCATTAAAACAGAAAATTAATGAATTAAAAACTCAGCATATTGAAGTGCCATTAATAATTAATGGAAAAGATTATAAAACAGATGATACCTCAAGCATTGATGTTCCTCATGACCATAGTGCTAAACTTGGCACATTCCATAATGCAAGCGATAAGGAAGTAGAGCTGGCAATTGAGTCTTGTATGCAAGCATGGGTTTTATGGTCTAAAACAGATCTTGAGGAAAGATGTGCGATCTTTAATCGTGCAGCTGATCTTCTTGCCAATAAATGGCGCGATACAATTAATGCTGCGACAATGTTGAATATGAGTAAAAATGTTTTTCAAGCAGAGATTGATGCAGCTTGTGAAATGATCGACTTTTTCCGTTTTAATTCATGGTATGCCTATGAGCTATCTACTCAACAACCAATGTATTCAACTGAGTTTGTAAAAAATTCTCTTGAGATGAGAGCTCTTGAAGGATTTATTTTTGCAGTTTCACCTTTTAATTTTGCATCAATTGGTGGAAACCTCCCCTCCTCCCCCGCTTTAATGGGGAATGTTGCATTATGGAAACCCGCTTCGAGCGCAGTATTACCTGCATATTATATCATGAAGTTATTGCAAGAGGCAGGCCTTCCAGATGGGGTAATTAATTTTATTCCAGGATCTGGAAGAAAAATTGGTCCAAAGGTCATGGATAATCCAAATCTAGCGGGAGTGCATTTTACGGGTTCTACAAATGTATTTAAAGGAATGTGGGAAACAGTTGGAAAAAATATCAACCATTATAAATCCTACCCAAGAATTGTTGGCGAGACAGGAGGAAAAGATTTTTGCATTGCCCATGAATCTGCAAATACTGAAGTTCTTGTTACCGCTATGATAAGAGGTGCATTTGAATATCAAGGTCAAAAATGCTCTGCAATGTCTCGAGCATATATACCGTTGAATATTTGGCCGGCCGTTAAAGATCTTTTTATAAGTAAGGTAGAAAAAATTTCTGTTGGTGATCCTGAGGATTTTAGTCACTTTATGAATGCAGTAATTGATCGACCCGCCTTTGATTCGATAAGTGAATATATTGAATTTGCTAAATCCTCATCTG
>JAYZHP010000144.1:0-13283 GCA_036166415.1 Fidelibacterota bacterium
CCTGGTAATGGTGAAATCATAATACCGCCCGTTTCGGTTTGCCACCACGTATCTACAATAGGACATTGCTCATCACCAATTAATTTGTGATACCATTCCCATTCTGGCTGTTTAATTGGCTCTCCAACCGTTCCTAGCAATCTAAGAGAACTTAAATCATGGTTCTTTACCCAATCATCACCCTCCTTCATTAACGCGCGGAGCGCTGTAGGGGCAGTATAAAATAAATTAACCTTATGCTTTTCTACAACATCCCAAAATCTTCCAAAATCAGGGTAATTTGGAACGCCCTCAAAAATTACTGAGGACGCACAATTTGATAGTGGTCCATAAACAATATATGAGTGTCCTGTAATCCAACCGATATCGGCAGTGCACCAGTAAATATCATTGCTTTTATAGTCAAAAATGGTATCAAAAGTAAAATTTGCATATAGTAAATAGCCACCAGTAGTATGCATGACCCCTTTTGGCTTTCCCGTGGATCCAGAAGTATAAAGAATAAAAAGCGGATCTTCTGCATCCATATGCTCAGGGTCGCAATGCAAATCAATATTTTCGCATTCCTGATGCCACCATAAATCTCTCCCTTCTTTCATGCTCACTTCTTGCCCTGTTCTTTTTACAACAATTACGTTTTTAATTGATGGAGTTTGCTCAGTTGCCTTATCTGCATTCGATTTCATAGGAATATTAAACTTAGCTCCACGTACACCCGTATCTTGAGTAATGAGAACCTTGCATCTAGAATCATTAATTCTATCTCGAAGCGAGTCTGGACTAAAAGCTCCAAATACAACAGAATGCACAGCGCCTATTCGCGCACATGCCAACATGGCAATCGGAAGTTCTGGAATCATTTGCATATACAAGCAAACTCTATCACCTTTTGAGATATTTAATTTTTTTAAGACATTAGAAAATTTGTTTACCTCAATTAGTAGCTGATTATAGGTAAAGCTTTTATTGTCATTAGGGTCATTACCTTCCCAAAACAATGCAACGCGCTCTCCATCGCCATTATTAATATGCCGATCTAAACAATTATAACTAACATTCAACTTTCCATTAATGAACCACTTGATCTTGGGTGTAAAAAAATCAACATCGCTTACCTTATCCCACTTTGCAAACCAATCTAGTCGCTCTGCTTTTTCACTCCAAAACTCATCACTATCATTAACAGATGATAAATATTCTTTAGAATAATCTTCTATAGACTTAAAGCGAGCATTTGAGGAGAGCTTTTGAGGAGGGTTATACTTTTTATTATTCATTTTTCGTGTCTATCTCTTCGACTGCAGCCTCATTTAATAGTTTAACGTTTTTACTCAATATCCACCCTTGAAAAAAATTGGAAGATTGCCTCTCATAAAGATCAATACGCACTCTACCAAACAATCTATTACCTGCTACTTTATTTATAACAATCTGATCGCCCCTATTAAGGAAGAATAGTATTTCAGAGCCATTTTCAGGACCTTTGCGGAACGGAGTAAGATCATTAACAACAGAATATAGCGCTTCACCATCAATGATATTTAATCGATATAGTTGTATCGTTTTGCTTGATATTCCTTCTGTGACTTCAATAGAGCCCTGCCAAGAAGGATACCGTCCTTCCGTTTCGATCAAAATATTAATTGGATCCTCCTTATGCCTATCTACAGGAATCCTTAATCTAGCGTACCCCATGCTGTCCATTATTGTAGATGAAATAATGGCGCCTGATTGTAAAATACTAACCAATGCATGTGGGACTGGAGAAAAGTCTATGCCGTCAATAATATTTAATTTAATTATATCTGTTTTTGGTAAAATTTTAAAACTACCTAAATCAATAGTGCCGGATGACTTACTGAACAAGCGGTATATCGTTTCGTATGCACCGCCAATTGGTTGAAAGCTTGCAATATTCCCAAGCGTATCAGGGCTTAGTACGTTTTCCGGGAGTACTACCTGAATGGTATCATTTGGAAAAAACATTCGAGAAATAAATACTTCGGAAGGACGATTTCTTGGAAATAAGGTAAATCGATAGGCACTTGGGCTATAGTTTCCTACTGATAGCCTAGCTGATATTGTTACTATTTTTGCTTCTAAGGGCTTTGAGCTTGAACTGTTTTGCTGAAGAGAATCTAATTGCTGGGAATTAGAAAGGTTCAAAAAGATTACTATTGCTAGGATCTTATTTAATTGATTTACCATGAGGGTGCTTACTGTAATCACCTTGAGCGCCTTTTTTGACAGAAACCATAACCAATGATGCTACGCACGCCAATCTTGGGTCTGACTTTCCACCCTCAGCGTAGGCCTTCACTTCAATATGTATTGATGTAGTTCCTGCTGAAACAATTGCTGCGGTAAAATTAACCCAATCACCAAGAAACACGGGTTCTTTAAATTCTACTTTTTCAATAGTGCGAGTAACGGCACCATCAGCTTCAGTATCTTTTAGAAAACGGTGTGCTACTTTAGCTGCAGCTAAATCAACCCATGCAATCATTTGACCTCCAAAAAGCGTTCCAACTACATTGATATGGTCCGGCATGACAAATTGGGAATATTTTGCTAAAAATTGTGACATATTGAAAATCCTTATTCTAAAAATAGATTAAAAGTTTAAAGGCTTGCAAATAGAACCTTGAAGCAGTTATTCTGACTGTGCTACCCTCTCTCCTTCTTCCACATCAACTTTAAGTAACATAAAGCCACCCAAAATAAATAATAAAATCACTGAAAATATTCCGAATCTTGGATTGCCCGTTACCAAGCCAACGTACCCAACCAAAGGAGGTCCAACGATTGCAGCAAATTTCCCAAACATATTATAAAAACCAAAAAATTCTGCAGAGTTTGATTTGGGTATGATTCTTGAGTACAATGAGCGACTTAAAGCTTGAATTCCACCTTGAAAACAAGCTATCATAACTGCAATAGCATAGAAATGCCATTCTTTTGATACCAATGAAGCAAAAATTGAAATTAATGCGTATCCAACTATGCCGATGAAAATACCTCGCTTTATTCCAATCCTTGATGCAAACCAATTATAGATCAATGTTGCGGGAAAGGCTATGAATTGAACCATCAACAATGCTGTAATCAATGCGGATGTTGAAAAACCTAAGCTTGTGCCATAATCAATAGACATCCTAACAACGGTATCTACTCCATCAATGTATAGCCAATAGGCAATTAAGAACGTGGTTACAACTTTATACTTTTTGACCTTAGATATTGTAGAGGATAACTGGCTCCATCCTGATTTTATTGAATTAATAATTCCGATATCATTTGTTGTTGTTGGTTCCTTAACAAAGAGCATTATTGGAATAGAAAAGACCGCCCACCATATAGCTACTGTCAAAAAGGATAGTTTTATTGCAGTTGGAGCATCAGGAATACCAAATAGCTCAGGTTTTAGATACATCAGAACATTAATCAGAAACAATAAACCACCTCCAATATATCCTAATGCATAAGCTAAAGATGATACAAAATCTCTTTTTTCTTTAGGAGCTACACTAGGAAGGAGTGAATCATAAAAAATATTTGCCGACATAAAACCGATAGAGGCTGCAATATAAAATACGACTGCAACTTGCCACTGCCCTTGATTGACAATCGAAAGTGCACCGGTACTGATAAATCCTAAGAATGCAAAAAATATTAAGAGTTTCTTTTTTACCGATGCTTTATCTGCAATCGCCCCAAGAAAAGGAGCAAGCGAGGCAACTAGAATAGATGCGGTCGAGTTTGCTAATCCCAAATACCATGTACTGATGGTAACCTCAGATGTGGTAGACCAATATTGTTTAAAAAAAATGGGGAAAAATCCAGCCATGACTGTTGTTGAAAAGGCGCTATTTGCCCAATCATATAATGACCATGATAATATTTCTTTTTTGTTATCAAACATCTCTATTTATGCAATTCACCAAGCCTGAAAGTAAGTACTAATCTGCAACCAGGAAGATAGGTTTCCATAACTATGATATGTTAATGGGTAAGGTATAAACCATCGTGCTCCAATTTCTAATTCAAAAGGTACTGGTCCAATTACTAAGAACGGGTCCAAATTAAATAAATTTAACTTAACAAATTGGGATGTTTGCATTTTTTGAGAATCATAGCCGTCCCTTCTGGTCATCCATTTATTCCATTTTTCATTATTTGAATAATATTTATCACGACCGCTTGCTATCCAATCAATACCCGATGAAAAGAAAACCCTCTTTGGAATAAGCTCTATCTGGGCTTTCAGCATGCCATTTATTTGTGGTGATTTTTTTCGAACTACAGTCCCAATAGTTTTTGAGATTGAGTCTGCACTTGCATTTTCAATCCAAAGAAATGATATTGGGGGATTGATTATATCTTTTTGAAAACTAGAAACTCCAACAGACCAATTTATATTAAATAATCTACCCCATCCCTTTCTATATAATTCACCAAACACTCTTAATCTTATCTCGGTCAATCCTTCACCAAGCGGTAGATGCTTAAATTGATTTGGAATTCCATTTTTGTCAGTACTATTAGAATTATATTTTTTTAATTGCTCAGCAAATGGAAAAATTATATCAAGTCCAGTATACAGTGAGAATTTTTGTTTACCACCCCTCCATGCAGGAACACCTCGAATCAACAGATTTATTCCCATCGTAATATCAGATAATCCATTATTTGATACCGGCGTTGGATAATAGTAGTTGAACAGTGTATCAAGACTAGCAGATGAAGAGTCATTGGTTAGGCTCCATGAGCGATTTTCTTTCAATTTATGGATATATGGAATATTCAATATCAGGGTTGAATTATCAGTGAATCCGTATTCGATTTTCAATCTATCTTGATTAATTGTTCGTTTGAAGTATTGATTGATTGAAAAGGTTGTAGTATCAATACGATACACATGCCTCATTCCACTTGATAGCTTTTTGGCTTTCCAATTTCCTACCGTATGCTCTTTGTTATATGTTATTCTCCATACATTTTGGGGAATCGTAAAGTGAGTTTGAGCTGAAAGATTTGATAATATCAATAAAAGAAAAGCAACAGAAAAAGGTTTCATTGAAATATTAATAAATCAAAAAACGTTGGCGGAATTGATTGAATTTAATGACATCCTTTAACCACAATGGGGGTAAATAGTTTGCGGGCTTACCTTGTGCCGCAAAAACCCTTAATTGGCTATGGCCATATAACATATCAATTCGATTAAAATCTGCCCATTTAAACTCCCTAGGGTAAAGTTGATTTGCTAAAATGATAATCGATGTTGCAGTGGCAAGTGGATCATAAAGATTTGGATCAATAATTTGAATGTCCACTCCACTACAAAGTTCATTTAGGTACATTGGCGGTGCTTGATCAGTTTGTTTCATTCTAGGTACATATTCCACAGGAACAATTTTAATACCTGGTAAATTTATTTGTGACAATTTATCTGCAAGATGGTAGCCAGAAAGCCAAGGAGCACCGGCTCTCATATATGGCCTATCTGTACCTTTGCCATCATTGAGATTTGTTCCTTCCAGTAAACCAAATCCTGAAAATGATAAATTTGTTCGAATCGATTTAATTGCTGGGTGGGGATTTATCCAGGGATGTTCAGAGCTATCTAGCCATTGAGACCTCTTCCAATTGGCCATTGGTATAATAGTTAAATTTGCTCTTTTGAGATCTTTGATCCAACCCATCTCGTTTGCCATAATTGCTAATTCTCCAATTGTCAGTCCATGCCTTATAGGAATAATGTGATAACCTTCAAAAGATTGAAATTTAGGTCGAATTACAGGTCCATCAACGCGATCTCCTCTTAAAGGATTGGGGCGATCAAGAACAATAACCGGGAGACTCCATTCACTCGCAACTTCTAAAATTTTGGTCATGGTTGATATATATGTTGAAAAGCGTACGCCAGTATCTTGTATATCAATCAGGATTAAATCTAAATCCCTAACCGACCATGCTGGTGGCTTCATATTTCTTCCAAATACTTCTACGATTCTTGCGTTATGGTCTGGATCGTATTTTTCACCTTCTTTCATCTTGAATCGTTTATCTTGATGGGTAAATAATCCATATTGAGGTGTAAAGATTACTTCAACTTTAGCCTTGGGGTGATTTTTAAGTAAATCAAGAAGGTGATTTCCTTTCCGGTTCACAGCAGTTTGATTTGTAAAAATTCCGATCGACTTTCCATACAGGGGCTTAAAATCCATCTGCTCTAGCACATCCAATCCATAAAAAGTTGATGGATGAAAGGATAAATCTGGAACCGGCATTACAACGCTGTGGTTGAACGACTGGCAAAATAGCAATGAATAACAAAAGCTGAAGGCCTTTAATAGATGATTAAATTTTATTAAATTTTTCATAAATCTATATCCTATAGGATTTCTTCAACTGTTATATTCTCTTTGCGTTCTACCTTTAATATCTGTGGCAATTACGTAAGGAGTTGAGTCTATAGTTTCTGCTATCGTTTCCATTCTGATGCTATCTGTATTATTTGCTCCAAAAATCAAAACCTCTTCCCCCAATCGAGGCATATCATTTTCAAAATTTACCATAAACTGGTCCATGCAGATTCTACCAGCAATTTTATATTGTTTACCATTATAACTTACATAGCCTTTTTGATGCCATGACCTGGGGACGCCATCGGCAAAACCGCATTGAATTACACCTATATTAGATTTTGCATCAGTCTTATAAACTCCTCCATAACTAATTTGCGTATCTTTATCTACGCTCCTTACTTCAACAATAGGCGCTCTGAATTCCATAACTGGTAAAATAGAAATATTCATTGGGACTTCATTTGATGGAAAAGCCCCATAGATTATCATTCCAACACGTACTTGGTCAAATTCACTCTGATCTATATTAAGCGCCGCTCCACTATTTGAAAAGTGTATAGTTTCAAATTTTATACCTAAAGAATTGGCCATGTTTAGGATTTCTTTAAATTTTGATAGTTGTTCATACGCATAGGATAAATCTCCTTCATCAGCTGTGGCAAAATGTGAGTATATGCCTTCACATGATCTTTGGAGATTTTTGGAAATTAATTCAAATGCTTCTTTCGCATCGCTGGGATTTATTCCTAGCCGCGTCATTCCAGTGTCAAACTTTAGATGAAATTTTGGAGATTTTCCATGTTTTATTCTAAATGACTCAAGAAGGCTAATATCTAAAAGATTGGAAACATTAAGCGTTAATCTATATTTATCAGCTAGATCTAAATACGAATCATTTATCTTACTGAAAACCAAAATATCAGAATCAATGCCGTTTTTTCTTAATTCGATACCTTCATGAGCTGAAAATACTGCAAAAGAATCGCAGCCATGCTTTTCAAGTGCCCTTGCGCATTCTACACTACCATGACCATATGCGTTTGCTTTAACAACAACCATTAGGCGATTATTATTTAATTGATTTTTTATAAGATCGTAATTAGCTAAAAGTCGATCTATATGGATAACAACTTTCGGTCCTAGCATATTAGCTATAATGTTTAATTAAAAATTCTTTCAACTGATTAAAATCATTAAAAATTTCTGTTGAACAGGCCATGATCCATCCACTCAGATCCATTAAAGGGAGCTTATTGATCAGATAGACTGGCTTATTCAATTCAAAGGCCAGCGTTACTTCAGCATGGGTCCCCGCCCCTTTGATAACATTTGCATCCCATAAACAAATAATATAATCCGCTTTATTTCGTACAATATTAAGGTCATTTTTAACACATAGCTTAATAAAGTTAGCATATCGCTCAGGATCTGAGCTTTTCCATTCCCTGTAGTCTTCGGCATTATTTTCCTCAACAATCTTTGCTGATTCCAATACGGGGTCGATTGCTTTATGTCCTAATTCATTATTTAGCCAAAGAGATACATTATTTCGCCAAGCTGCGCCTTCATCGCTTGCAAATTCCATAGCTCCGGATAAGTAGGCGATCATTGTTTTAGTTTTCTTTTTAATAGAAAGGCATTAAAGCTCAACCAGCAAATTGCAATCACTGCAGAAATAGCAATCCAAATGTAATTGAATTCATCAAAAAATATAAGGCTCCTTAAATCAGCTAGTAACATGCTAAATGGATTATTAAAAAAAATTATATTTAATACTTCAGAATAAATTTGATGCTCAAATAAAAGATTTGAACCTACAAAAAGGAGTTGCAAAACTATAATAGAAGAAAAAAGGAAAATAGATAGTCTTTGAATAATCAGAGATAATGAAATTAACATACTACCAATTAAGCCTAGGTAAAGAATCAAATAAGATAAGATAATAAAATAATTTCCTATTGATAAAAACTCTGGTAAGAAAAATACGAGCACTACCATAGCGGTAATACTATAAATAATACATTCAATTAATGAGCTTAGTAGAATACTCAAGATAATCATAAACTTGCTATTTGGCGAAATTGCCAATAGTTTAAGAAACTGCGAATTAATCTGGTGGCTAAATAAATCCCTATAGATGATCGTCAGCATTGAAAGCGATGCAAAACTGAATACTATTCCTGGAAAAAGCCATGATTCCATTGGGATTCCATTGGGTGAGTAAGTATAGATTTGCTTAATTACAGCACTTAAAAATAAATGGAGACAAATAGGAACAATAATAACAAATGGTACGGTAATCGCTAAGCGATGTCTTAATAGCCACAACCTTCTTAATATTAGTGCCTTGATCAATGAATTCCATCCTTTGCATACTTTGCATCCATTAAATCTTGCAAGCCCAATTTTTTTATCCTGATATCTTTCATAACCGATGATGCAGCAACGTTTAATACTTCGAAAAATACACGTCTTTCCCTTCCGTAAAAATGTATGCTATGGCCTACGCGAGATGGGTTCTTCACATGTGGTATTTTAGATAATTTTTCAAAAAGCTCATCAGTAAGCGAGTCAAACTCGATTTGAAATTGATGAAATTCAAAAGTGCTTCCAAGCAAACGGTCTAAGCTGCCATCCAATGCTATTCTTCCATTTTCTAACACTAGAATTCTATCGTGAGCGCTTTCAACTTCTTGCAGTGATTGGCTAACATAAACTACGGTTTTTTCTCCTTTCAGTCTTAATAGCAAATCCCAAGTATGCCTATACGATTCCGCATCCATAAAAGCCGTAGGGTCATCTAAAATCAATATTTCGGGATCATGAACTAAAGACCGGATTATCATTCCCATGCGAATAATTCCAGGCGATAGATCTTTGACCATTTTTTTCAGATGCGGAACAATGTGTAAGTCACGCGCATATTGAACCATTCTCGTATTAATAGTTTCCAGGCTAATAGAATAAAGCAGGCCGGAAAACCTTATATTTTGTTCTAAGGTAAGCCAGGGGTCAAGATCAAGTTCATGAGGAATATACCCAATTTTTGAAGTTACTTCTGTGCGCCGTTTTTTTGAATCAACACCATCAATAAATACTTGACCATATTCTTGATATTCTGAAGCAGATATCACCTTTAATAGCAATGACTTGCCTGCTTCATTGTCTCCAATGATTGCAACTAACGATCCTCTTTCAATACCAAAATTGAGCCCAGCAAGGATGGTTTTATCATCAATTAACTTTCCTACTTTTTTTAAGGTAATACTCGCTTCCATCAATGAGCCTCATACCATGATTTTCCATGACCGCTATCAACCTCAATTGGAACAGATAAAGGCAATGCATTAACCATCTTATCCACGACGATATCTTTAAGTAATTCTAATTCATCGTTTGGCACTTCAAACACTAGCTCATCATGAATTTGTAGAAGCATTTTAGATTTCATTGATTCGGAATTGATATGCTTTGAAATTGTAATCATTGCTAGTTTTATCATTTCTGCGCTCGTGCCTTGTATAGGCATATTTATCGCCATTCTTTTTGCTGCTTCTCGATGTAGATGGTTGCTACTATCGATATCCCAGACTGGTCGCTTACGACCCAATAAGGTCTCAACATAGTGTTTATCCCTAGCAGTCTCTATAATTGATTCAACGTAGTTTTTTATACCAGAATATCTAGAAAAGTACGTTTCAATTAATGTTTTTGCTTCTTTTTGTGTAATACCCAATTCCTGACTCATACGAAAAGGCCCTGCGCCATATAATAAGCCAAAATTAACAATTTTAGCAGTTCTTCTCATAGAAGGTTGTACATCGTCTATGGAAACATCAAAAACGTCAGCTGCGGTTCTGGTATGGATATCCTCACCTTTATTAAATGCATCAACCAATGCCTTATCTTGGCTCAAATGAGCCATTATTCTTAGTTCAATTTGAGAATAATCAGCGGAAAAAATTACCCAATCATTATCTTTCGATCTGAAAGCCTTTCTGATCTCACGACCTTGATCGGTCCTAATTGGGATATTTTGAAAGTTTGGATTGCTAGAGGATAATCGTCCGGTTGCAGTTATGGTTTGATTAAAGGTTGAATGTATGCGTCCGCTTATAGGATTTATTAGTTCAGGGAGAGCGTCGATGTATGTATTTTTTAATTTATTTAGTTTTCTATATTCTAAAATCAATCCGGGCAAGACATGCTGACCTTTTAATTTTTCAAGGACATCCTCCGCTGTAGATCTTTTCTTAATCTCAGGTAATTCCTTAATATCAAATAATATCTTTGCTAACTGCTGGGTCGAATTCACATTGAATTCATACCCTGCCTCAGAATATATATTTTTTACTAATTTATTTAATTTTTCCCCAAATTTATTTGACATCGATTTAAGTAGATCTGAATCAATAAACATTCCCTGATACTCCATTTCGAGCAAAACCGAAATTAGAGGCATCTCAACGTCATTGAAAAACTTCAATAAATTTTCTTCTTTTAGTTTCTTTTCAAATATATAAGTGAGTTGCAATGCAATATCTGCATCCTCAGCAGCATAAAAAGAGACTTTTTCAACATCAACTTCTGCCATCGATATTTGATTTCTACCCGCGCCAATCAAATCTTCAATTGGTATCATTGGATAATTCAAATATTCCAGACTGAGATTATCTAGCTTAAGACTTCTAAACTCAGGTTTTAATAAATGGGCAGCAATCATTGTGTCAAAATGCATACCATGAACCTTTAATCCATATCGTAATAATATTAACGCATCAAATTTTATATTTTGACCGGTTTTAGGAATTAAACTGTTTTCCATCGTGGGTCTCATCAACTCAATCACTCTATTAGTGTAATCATCAAAAAGAGAGTCTTGCCTTTCAGGATAATGCACAGGAATATAAACACCCTTATGTTTGTTGCATGAAAAAGAGAAGCCAACAATATCGCAAGTCATTGGATTGACAGAGGTAGTCTCAATATCAAAAGAGAGCCATTTATTTTCTTTTACTGTTTTAAAGAATTGAACAATTTCTTCCTCTTTGAAAAGTGTTTTATAGTCTTTTTTCGGTTTATCTTTTTTTACTGATATTTTATTATTTTTTCCAAGAATCTGTTTTTGAAGGGTCTCAAATTCTAATTCTTGGAAAATCTCTGCCAATGATTCTTTTTTAATTGAGTTTGTATTTAGAGATGAAAAATCAATATCTATTTTCATCTTGGTATCTATGGTGACAAGCTCTTTACTTAGCACGGCTTCGCTTCTTGCATTTAAAAGCCCTTCCCTCGCTCGTTTATTTTTGACTTCGCCTGCATTTTCAAGCGAGGCTTCCAAGGACCCATATTCTTTAATTAGTTTTACAGCTGTTTTTTCACCAACGCCGGGAACGCCGGGAACATTATCCGATGAATCGCCCATTAAGCCTAAAAGGTCAATTATTTTTTCTGGAGGAACTCCCCATCTATCAATAACACCTGAACGATCGTATATTTTTATATCTGCTTTCCGCCCTGATGGTGTGTAGAGGAAAATATTATCATTAATTAATTGCATAAAATCTTTATCACCACTAACGATAAAAACTTCTAAATCTTCTTTAGATGCCATCGTTGCCAGAGTTCCTATAATATCGTCCGCCTCAAAACCTGGTTCTTCAAGCGTGGGTATATCCATAGATTCTAGAATTTTCCATAAATAAGGCAACTGGCTAATCATTTCGTCGGGCATTTTTTCTCTGGTAGCCTTATAGTCTGGATATTTATCATGTCTAAATGTTTTTTGAGATGAATCAAATGCTGCAATCATAAAATCAGGCTTTTCATTATTGATTAATTTCATTATTTGATTGATAAATCCAAATAAAGCAGATGTATGCATACCTTTGCTGTTAATTAATGGATTTCTAATCATTGCAAAATGTGCGCGATAAAGTATGGCATACCCATCAATGAGATATAAGCGCTTATTATTAGTTTTATTTAGTGGCATTAGGTTATAAAGTTAAATGAAATTACTGATTATAAATCCTTAATTATTAACAAATGAAGATAAAAATCATAAGCATTGGTAAGGTAAAAAATAATAATATTTTGAACCTATGCAACGACTATCGGCAAAGAATTATGCACTCGGCTAAGCTTGATGAAGTAATTTTTAAAAACAGCACTAAAGAATCAGAAAATAAAAAAATTGTTTCCCACCTATTAAAGAGCAAAGATTATAAAATTGCTTTAAGCCAAGATGGTGAGATAATTTCTTCAGAAAATTTTGCAAAGATACTTTCTAAGATGAATGATAGGTCATCCTGCTTCATCATTGGTGGATCGGATGGACTTAATAATCAAACAAAAAGCAATTGCGATAAAATAATTTCTTTATCCCCAATGACCTTCACGCATGAGTTGGCAAAACTATTTTTGCTCGAACAGATATATAGATCAATTACAATTATTCAAAATAAAAAATATCATAAATAACTATTACAAACTGTATGAAATATTTATAAATGTATTTCTTGTAGCACCTGGCCAGTAAAATGCATTATACCCATCATACTCATAGCTATATCCATAGGTTGAGTATAGCTTATTTAAAACGTTATTTATTTGAAGAGAGATTCTTAGTGCATTCCATGAAAAATGCGCTCCTAAATCAATAACTCCATAGCCCTTTATGTATCCATCTTCAGAATTGACATTATCAATATACATTCCACCAATTCTTTTTAGGTGTGCAAATAATAATAGTTTCTCATTTAAATCATAATTCATAGATAAATTGAATAAACTGGAGGGATTGTTTGGTAAAAAATTTCCATTGTTAAAGACATTCATCTGCATTGCACCATTTATAGCAATAGAAGTCTTATTATTGATTTGAAAATAAGATTCATATTCAAATCCGCT
>JAYZHP010000145.1:0-4757 GCA_036166415.1 Fidelibacterota bacterium
GAAGCGAATCATCGTCTAGAAACAATTTCATCATCAATGCGAATGACATTCGAAGCATTAGATAGGTTTATAAAAAAGAATAGATCAGTAGATAGGAATAGAATTTATGTGATGGGACTTTCCATGGGTGGATGGGGAGCCTGGGATGCTATATCTAGACGAGCTGATTATTTTGCAGCAGCTGTGCCAATTTGCGGAGGCGGAGATCCTACGCAAGCAAACAAATTAATCAATATCCCAATATGGGCTTGGCATGGTGATAGTGATAGGGTAATCAGTGTTTCTAGAACCAAAGAAATGGTTCAAGCAATAGATAGTGCTGGAGGTAAAATAAAATATACAGAAATAAAAAATAGAGGTCATGACTCATGGTTAGACGTTTGGAACTCTCAAGATTTATGGAAATGGCTTTATAAGCAAAGGAAATAATTAATGGAAAAAGTTTTAGTTACTGGTGGAACAGGTTATATAGCACTTCATTGTATTGCAGAGCTATTAAAACAAGGCTATAATGTTCGTGCTTCATTACGATCAATGGATAGACAAGATGAAGTAGAAAAAGCAGTTTCTAATCAGATGAAGAATGATCAAACACTTGAATATTGTAAACTTGATCTAATGAAAGATGCAGGTTGGGATGAAGCAGTAAATGGGTGTGACTATATTCTTCATTTGGCCTCTCCGGTCTATGAAAAAAATATGAAAGAAGAAGATTCATTTATAGAGCCAGCGCGCCAAGGCGTACTGAGAGCGTTAAAGCCAGCAATAAAATATAAAATAAAACGATTTGTTATGACTTCATCGATTGCTGCGATAACACAAGGTCATTATGAAGCTGAGGTTAATGAAGAATTTTGGTCAGTCTTAGATGATAATACACTACCATACATTAAAAGCAAGACTATGGCTGAAAAAGCAATGTGGGAATATATTAACACGCTTGATGAAGATAAGAAAATCGAGGCATGTACCATTAACCCATCTTTTGTTTTTGGACCATCTTTGTCTTACGATATGGGCGCAAGCAATTTATTAATTAGAGCGCTAATAATCGGTAAGCTACCAGCCGTTGCTAATATTCAATTCAATGTAGTGAACGTAGTGGATGTAGCAAAGGCTCATGTATTGGCATTAAAGTCAGAACATGCTCCAGGACAAAGATTTATTGTATCTGAAAAACCGCTTTGGTTGGTAGAAATTGGAAAAATATTAAAGGATAATGGCTTTAAAAAAGCACCTACTAGAGTTGTTCCAAATTTTTTATTAGGGTTCCTCGCACTATTTCTTAAAGATATTGCTTTATTTAAAGATAGATTAGGTAAAACTCAGATTACCAAATCAGATAATGCTAAAAACCTATTAGGGTGGAAACCGGAATTTGTAGAAAAAGCTATTATTGAAACTGCGAAAAAGTATAAAGAAACTCGAAAATTATAACTAGCCTTCTTTATGTTTTTTTCTCCTTTTTTCTAGCTGCGGGGAATAGAATATTATTCAATATTAATCGATAGCCAGGGGAGTTACGGTGCAAGGATAAATCGGTTTGTGGATCTCCAACAAAATGTTGATAATCTTCAGGGTCGTGCCCACCTAGAAAAGTAAACGTACCTTGGCCCAAATTCCCATGTAAATATTTCACCTGAGGCGTTGTTTCATCTTCACCCATAATTAAAATATGTTTTTTAATCTTATTTCGATCAAAACCTGTTGTTTGTCCCATAAATCCTTTGATCGTTCCAACATGGTTTTGAGTTAACATTGTAGGAACTGGATCATACTTTGCAGAAAACTCAAAAAGGGAAAAATAGTCTGCCTCCGCACCTCGAACAACCACATTGTTACTTGGAGGAAAATCTATATCCGAATATTCATAGACCATTGGATCGGATATAATCTCAAAATTATTAAATGCTAATGAGTTGGTAAAATCAATTTTATCCATTAGTTGCTTATCAATTGGTGTCCCATCATATACTGTGTGGGCAGCATCAAGTCCAAGTGTGGCTAGCGCAATGTCAAAAGAATCTGTTGCTGAGCACATTGCAAATAAGAATCCGCCATTGGATACATAGTCTTTAATGATTTGCGCTAGAGCTTTTTTTTGTTCTGGTACCGAACTAAAACCTAATCGCATTGCAAGAGATTCGAATTGCCTCTTTTGTTCTATATACCAAGATGCGGTATGATAATTTCTATAAAATTTTCCATATTGACCTGTAAAATCTTCATGATGTAAATGTAGCCAATCGTATTGAGATAGCTCACCATTAAATACCTGTTCATCCCATAAGGTTTCATATGGCACTTCAGCATAAGTTAGTGCAAGCGTTACTGCATCATCCCATGGTTGCTTATTAGGTGGAGTGTAAATAGCAATTTTTGGTGTTTTTTCTAATAGTACAATGTCCATATTATTTGTTGCTACTTCATTATAAATAGATAATGTTTCTTCAGCGCCAATTAGCTCATATGTAACACCTCTCACCCGACATTCTTGTTCGATTTTTTGATAGTAATCCATCATAAATGAGCCCCCGCGGTAGTTCAAAATCCATTCCACATTTATTTGTTCTTTAATAACCCAGAATGCTGAACCATAAGCTTTTAAGTGATCTTTTTGTAATGCATCCATGGGAATCAATATTTTTTGCGAAAAACAAAATTGGGTTAAGAATAAAGTTAAAATTATTTTTTTCAATTCAACTCTCTGTTGGTTGCGAAATTTTACGTACATGTATTCGAATTGGTTCAGAAAGTAATGATGTTGAACACTCAGAAAGTAGTCGATAATAATATTTTAAAGCATTTTCATTGCTTCCCATAAAATTTTCTTCAACTTCAGCAGCTAAGGCAAGCCCCTTATCCTTTAGAAAAGTATTTTCCATAGCAAGCGCATATTGTATCGACCTGTCATATTCTTTTAGGTCAATAGAAATAAAAGCCAAGCGTAGAGTCGCAAGAGGACTAATCAATGCATCAGAGAAATCCAATCTAATTTTTTCTAGCAGTTGGATCGCATTTTGAATTTTATACTCATTAATTAAACTTTCTGATTCGAAAAATAATTTAAAAGCAAACTTATCATTTTTAGTTCCATCAATATAATAATTCACAATCATATCGTGTATTTCAAAAAGATCATTGAAGTACTTATTTTTTGGATCAATTGTTAGGATAGTTGAATCTAAAAAACTCATCGCAGTATCAAATTCAAATTTGTAAAGAAGACTATTTATATAGCCTATAGTTCTATTGCTAACTTGTTCATTTAATTCTGGCTTGAAATAATTGATAGCCTTATCGTAGTTACCAGAATAAATGAAAAGATTTCCAAGATTATAATAAATTTTATTTTTTAATTCAGCGCTAGGATTAGCTTTCAAAGCAGTCTCATATGAAAATTTTGCTCCCTCATAATCACGCATAATTCTGGACTGTATTTGAGCCAATCTATAATGCACGGTAGCAGTTGAATTTGAATTTGGTAATAGTGCAAGTATAGATTGATAATGCTCAAGGCTATTTGCAAGTGGGGCATTATCTATATTAGGTGATTGGATTAATTGGTTATTAAAAAAACTATTTTCAGGAAACCATTTTACAAAATTTAATCCAGATTGCTGTTGGATAATTTGATCCTCATACGATTTTCCAAGGCCAAGAAGGATCTTTCCAATAGTTCTCGGGTCTGAGTTATTAAAGTTTTCAAGCATCGAATGATATGCTTTGATTGAAAGATCATATTGCTTTTCTTTTCTTAAATTTTCTGCAAATCTAATCCATTCATTTTGTTTATTTTTATTTGCATCGCTGATTAATTGATATTGGTCAAATGCTTTTGAGAACTTACCAGTTTTATAATAAAACCCGGCCAATACCTTTCTTAATGCTGGGTTAAGGTCTAAATTTGCATTAAGAGTTGAATCAATAAGTGAATGTGTTGAATTATCATCGCTCATAATTAATATTCTATCTGTGGCATATTGCATGTATTGTTTTTGATGGCGCACAAGGATCATAAGCTCTCTTAATGCACGATCAAAAGTTTGCCTTGATTGATAATAATTAGCCAAGTCTATTGCTAAAAAGAAAGGCTCTTCAAACTTTGTCCTTCCTTTAAGAGATAATAATTCCATTGAATCGGTTTGACCAAACTTGACGTAGGTATGAAATAACAAACGAAACATTGTTTTATTATTAAGTTTGGTTTCACTAAACTTATTCCATATTTCAATCGCCTTGGATTGCTCTTGATTTCTATAATAAAACTCACCAAGTGCAAGTTCTGATTGATGGTCGTTTGGATTACTTATAAGCCATGCTTCAATCAACATAATTCCAGATTCCAGATCGCCATTTATTGAATAAATATTTTTTAATTGGAAATAGGATGGCTGATGACTTGGTTGGTTTTCAAGAATCATTTTATATATTTTCTCTGCATTTTCAGTATTTCCAGACCGTTCCATTTTCATTGCTTGAATAAATGCCGATTCTCCTTCTGGAATAACTTCAATTTGCCCATGGAGCTTTATGGTAAAAATCAAAGATACAATAATAACTGTTTTATTTGCCATCTATTGAACTTTCGATGAATCAGATCTTGCAATCGAATCAATTTTTTTTAGTGAATTAAAGTATCGTCGAATCATGCTTTGATATTCACGAGAATAACCAGCGCTTAATGCTTGATCCATTGCTTCCATAAGCACTGATTGTCGTTGCCCTAGATCAGTAGGAAGGCCCGATGGGGCATT